>JAISVP010000084.1 GCA_031271475.1 Oscillospiraceae bacterium
GAAACAAGGGTAAGCTTAAAGTATGAACTGCCGCTTAACGAGATTATATACGACTTTTTTGATTCACTGAAATCAAGAACGAAAGGCTATGCCTCATTTGATTATGAGCTGACAGGCTATGTCCCGTCAAAACTTGTGAAGCTGGATATTTTACTTGCCGGGGAAGTCGTTGACGCGCTGTCGTTTATAGTTCATGCGGACAGCGCCGTGGCAAGAGGGAGAAAAATTGCGGAAAAGTTAAAAGCCAATATCCCCAGACAGCTGTTTGAAGTTCCGGTACAGGCGGCAATAGGCGGTAAAATTGTTGCGCGTGAAACGGTTAAGGCAATGCGTAAAGACGTGCTTGCGAAATGTTACGGCGGTGATATTACGCGTAAGAAAAAGCTCTTGGAAAAACAAAAAGAAGGTAAAAAGCGTATGCGGAAACTCGGTACGGTTGAAGTGCCGCAGGAAGCTTTCATGAGCGTGCTGAAACTGGACGAATAGCCCGTTTGCGCAAAAAGCGTACTGAAACTGGCTGAAACCGGATAAATAACCCGTTTGCCGCAAAAAAGCGTGCTGAAACTGGCTGAAACCGGATAAATAGCCCGTTTGCCGCAAAAAGCGTACTGAAACTGGCTGAAACCGGATAAATAACCCGTTTGCCGCAAAAAGAGGTATATTATGAAAAAGTTTGAATGTCCGCACTGTCATAAAAATACAATAACCGCATTAAAAAAAGCATTTGCGGGAGGGCCTGCATCCAAAGGAACAGTTTGCCCGGAATGCGGGGGACATGTTACGAACGACTCGAAATCACTGGGTTTCAAAACGGTCGTGAAGTCTGTTTGTCTGCTGGTAATAATCGCCGCGGTTTATTTTGATTTGGGCATATGGTACTGTTTAGGAGCGTTTGCCTTCAGTTTTGTATTGCCGTGGGCAGTTAATATGTTTTGTTTCGGAACGGCAAAAACACTTCGTAACGATGTTCAGAATAAAAAGGTACCCGGCCGCGGTGAATAACGCCGGACTGTATATTCACGTTCCGTTTTGCGTAAAAAAATGCGGATACTGTGATTTTTATTCCGTGCCTTACGGAGAAGCAGCCGCTTACAGGTACACGGAAGCGGCAGTAAGGAATATAAAGGCATATGCGGGCAGGGCAATCGCGGATACGGTCTATTTCGGCGGCGGCACACCGTCTTTGCTACCCGTGGAATGCGTACGCGCAATTTTATCTGCGGCAAGGGAATATTTAAATTTAAACGCCGGGGAAGTCACGCTTGAAGTTAATCCGGATACGGTTGACGCGGAAAAAATCGCCGGCTATGATAAAGACATCCGGCTGTCATTCGGATTGCAGTCCGCATCCGACACAGAACTGGCATTTTTAGGACGAACCCATACTTTCGGGCAAGCGCGGGATGCCGTCACGGCGGCGTACAGCGCCGGAATAAAAAACATCTCCTGTGACTTAATATTCGGACTGCCCGGACAGACATCTGAAAGTTTAAGCAGAACGGTTCGTGCGGTTACTTCATTGCCCGTAACTCATATATCGGCATATATACTGAAAGTTGAAAAGAACACCCCGTTTTACAGTGCCGGAATACAGCTTCCGGATGAAGACGCAACGGCGGAAATGTACCTGAGTCTGGTAAGCGAACTGGACAGACTGTCCTTTAAGCAGTATGAAGTGTCGAATTTCTGCAAGCCCGGATATGAGTGCAGACACAACCTTAAATACTGGCGGTGTGAGGAATATATCGGGATAGGTCCGTCCGCCCACGGATTTTTCGGAGGGAAACGGTATGCCGTACCGCCTTCCGCGGAGGAATTCACGGATTCGGATTTGCAGGAAGAAGCCGTAACGGAAACCGCGCCGGGCAGCTTTGAAGAAAAAGCAATGCTTGCGTTAAGACTTGTGCCGGGACTTGACTTAAATTTATTCCCGGAACACAAACACAGGGTACTGGGCAATGCCGCACCGCTGCGTGACGGCGGGTTTCTGCGCACAGACAGCAATATAATAACACTTACGCCAAAAGGATTTTTGGTATCTAACACGGTTATAGGGAGGTTATTGTTTTAATGGAAACACAGTTAAATCAGATCCGGGAGCAGTCGGAAAAGGAATTTTCCGGATGTTCAAGCGTAAAGGAACTGGAAGCATTACGGGTTAAGTATCTTGGAAAAAAAGGGGAACTGACTGCAATTTTAAAGCAAATGGGCACGCTTTCGGCGGAAGAACGCCTGGTTATCGGACAGCTTGCAAATGCTGTAAGGTCAGAAACAGAAAACAGACTGGCGGAGAGATTAAGCGAACTTAAGACTTCGGAAATGCTTGAAAGCCTTGAGTCTGAAAAGCTTGACATTACAGCTCCGGGCAGAAAAAAACACATCGGACATCTGCACCCTATTACAGCCATGGAAGATGAAATCAAGGAAATCTTTATGGGCATGGGATTCAGCATTGCCGACGGGCCGGAAGCTGAAACCGACTATTACAATTTTGAAGCGCTTAATATCCCGGAGAACCACCCGGCAAGAGATGAGCAGGATACTTTTTATATCACAGATAAAACCGTACTGCGTACCCAAACTTCCACCGTGCAGATACGTGTTATGGAAAATAAAAAACCTCCGATTAAGATTATTTCGCCCGGACGGGTTTACCGCAGTGATGCCGTAGACGCAACACATTCCCCGCTTTTCCATCAGGTTGAAGGTCTTGTAGTTGATAAAGGCATAACAATGGCGCATATGAAAGGCACTCTTGAGACGCTCATGAAACGTCTGTACGGAGAAGACTGTAAAATTCGGTTCCGCCCGCATCACTTTCCGTTTACCGAACCGAGTGCGGAAGTAGACTTTATGTGCTTTAACTGCAAGGGAGCAGGCTGCCGAATGTGTAAAAACGAGGGTTATATCGAACTTTTGGGAGCGGGTATGGTGCATCCGAAAGTACTTGAACGCTGCGGAATTGACAGTAATATATACTCAGGGTTTGCATTCGGAATGGGACTTGAGCGGACAGCAATGCGGCGGTATAATATACAGGATATGCGTCTGCTTTACGAAAATGATATACGCTTTTTAGAAAGGTTTTAATATAAGGTTTTTAATATAAAACGGAACTGTAATTAATTGGGAAAGGTTTTAATATAAAAATGAAACTGTCGTTAAAATGGCTTAAAAGTTATATAAATAAGGATATTCCCGTAAAAGAATTCTGTCACGGCATGACAATGAGCGGCTCAAAGGCAGAAGGATACGAAACGGAAGGAAGCGAACTTTCGGGGATTGTTACAGGAAAAGTGACAGCGATTGAAAGGCATCCGGATTCCGATCATATGTTTGTGTGTACGGTTGACGCGGGTCAGGATACGCCGTTGCAGATTGTCACGGCGGCACAGAATGTCAGCAAAGACGATTACGTACCGGTTGCACTGCACGGTTCAGCGGTTGCGGGCGGGAAGAAGATCAAGAAAACCAGATTCCGCGGCGTTGAAAGCAACGGTATGCTTTGCAGTCTTGCCGAACTCGGACTTACTTTAAACGATTTTCCGTATGCCTCGGAAGAAGGAATTTTCATTCTTCAGGAGGAATCCAAACACCGTGCGGACTGCTGTGAAGATAAGTTTGAAATAGGACAGGATATACGCCCCGCAATAGGTCTTGACGGTGTATGCGTGGAATTTGAAATCACGTCCAACCGTCCGGACTGTATGTCCGTACTCGGACTTGCAAGAGAAGCTTCGGCGGCATTTGACTGTGATTTTACCGTTACACAGCCCGAACCGAAATGCACCGCTGACGGGGATATAAACGAATTGCTGAAAGTTACCGTAAAAAACACGGAACTGTGTAAGAGATACTGTGCGGGAACCGTCAAGAACATTAAAATCGAACCCTCTCCTAAATGGCTCAGGGAACGCTTAAGAACATCCGGAATACGTCCTATTAACAATATTGTAGATATTACCAACTATGTCATGTTAGAGTACGGTCAGCCCATGCACGCATTTGATTTAAACACTGTCGGCGGCGGTGAAATTATAATACGCAATGCGGACATTGGGGAAAAAATCACAACCCTTGACGGAACCGAACGTGAGCTGACGCCGGAAATGCTGGTAATTGCGGACACGGAAAAACCGATGGCAGTTGCGGGCGTAATGGGCGGACACAACAGCGGTATTTTTGAAAGTACGCAGACCGCCGTGTTTGAATCCGCATATTTTGCCCCTGTTTCCGTAAGGAAGACTTCAAAAGCGCTTGGAATGAGAACGGACGCAAGCTCACGGTTTGAAAAGGGCTTGGATCCGGCAATTGCGTTAACCGCATTAAAACGCGCGCTTGAACTGGTGGAAATGCTTGGAGCGGGAGATGTGATTCCCGGAATAATAGACAAAGATTACCACAATCATGAAAATAAAACCGTTGCGTTTGACTGTGAATGGATAAACGCGTTTTTAGGTACGGATATACCGCGTAAGGAAATGGAATACGCTCTTGCCAAATTAGGTTTTGAAGTCAGCGGCGGCAATGTCCGGATACCGTCCTTCAGAGCGGATATAGAAGGCAAAGCGGATATATCCGAAGAAATCGCAAGAATTTACGGTTATGACAAAATACCGTCAATACTGCCAAGCGGCACGGAAGCGGCAATCCTCACTGACCGTCAAAAAGCCGTCCGGAAACTTAAACAGACGCTGACCGCGGCAGGCTGTACGGAAATTATGACATTTTCGTTTGTATCACCGAAAGTGTTTGCCAAGACCCGGCTGCCGGAAACGCAGTGCGTTACAATCCGCAATCCTCTCGGGGAAGATACAAGTGTTATGCGTACGAATTTAATTCCGTCCATGCTTGAAACACTTGCGCGAAATTACAACAGCCGTAACGAAGAAGTGTGTCTGTTTGAAATAGGTAAAGAATATA
>JAISVP010000116.1 GCA_031271475.1 Oscillospiraceae bacterium
GGAAACACCGCATCCGAGGACTTTTATTATATCCATGATTATGTCACTTTTAAAGATCTTGCTGTAATCCGCTTTAAGGCAGTTGAGAATCTTGCCCCTTACTGGGATTACTGCCTGAAACTCGGCATTCCTTGCTAACTTTACCGCACCGAGCGCGGAATCCCCCTCAACGATGTACAGCTCACGCCGCCCAATGTCTTTGGTACGGCAATCCACAAATTTCTGTACCATGTTTGTTACGTCAACATTGCCCGCTAATTTCTTTTTCAGATTCAGCCTTGTGCGTTCGGAACTCTCCCGGCTGCGTTTGTTTATTAGGATTTGTTCGGCAATTTTTGCCGCGTCATCCGGGGTTTCAAGCATATAAATCTCTAATTCGTGTTTTAAAAATTCAGTCATTGCCTCATATATGAATTTATTGTTAATGGCTTTTTTTGTCTGGTTTTCATATGAGGTCACAGTCGAAAAGGAACTTGACACGAGTACAAGACAGTCCTGTATGTCATTAAATGTGATTTTGGATTCATTTTTGAGATATTTGCCGTTTTGTTTAAGATATGCGTCTATTTGTGAAACAAATGCCTGTTTTACCGCCTTTTCCGGTGAGCCGCCATGTTCTAAAAAGCTGGAGTTATGGTAATATTCCAATGCCTTGTCTATATTTGAAAACGCAAATGCCGCCGAGAGCTTCACCTTGTATTCAGGCTTGTCTTCACGGTCTTTTCCGCTGCGTTCACACTGACAAAACCGCACCCCTGTCAGTGCGGTTTCCTCCGGGGCAAGCTCTTTTACATAGTCTGTAATGCCGCCCGCATATAAAAATTCCTTTTCCGTATACGTTCCGTCCGGATTCTGCGAACGGTAAACAAACAGTAAATTCGGATTAACTACCGCCTGACGCTTCAGACTGCTTTCAAAAAATTCATCCGGAACATCTATGTCCGTAAATACATCCAAGTCCGGCAGCCAGTGCGTTTTTGTTCCGGTTTTTAAACCGCCTCTCCGGGTATCGGCGGGCTCCTTTTTCAGTCCTCCGACATTTTCACCTTTTTCAAAATGAATATTGTACTTAAATCCGTCACGCACAACTTCTACGTCCATGTAAGCGGATGCAAACTGCGTTGCGCAAAGTCCCAGACCGTTAAGCCCAAGCGCATACTCATACGGGGTATCGGCGTCATATTTACCGCCCGCATACAGTTCACAGTAAACCAATTCCCAGTTATACCGCTGTTCTACGCTGTTGTAATCTACCGGGCATCCTCTCCCGAAATCTTCAACCGTTACGGAACGGTCATTATGTCTTGTGACGGTGATTTTATTCCCGTATCCCGCACGCGCTTCGTCTATGGAATTGGAGATTACCTCAAAAATGGAATGTGCACAGCCATCCGCACCGTCACTTCCGAAAATGACTCCGGGGCGTTTCCTTACTTTATCCGGGCCTTTCAGCATTGTTATGCTGTCGTTGCCGTAATGCTTTTTCATTTGTTACCCCCTTATGTTATCAACCGGAATGTTCAGGATTATTTCCCTTAATACTTTGCACGCCGCCGCTGTCGAAATGCCGGTATGATCTATATTCGGGGCAAGCTCCGTTATATCGGCGGCGATTACGTTATATTTAAAAACTTCACCCAATGCTCCGAGCAGTTCCGTAAACCGCACACCGCCTGCTTCCGGCGTGCCTGTCCCCGGAAATTCACCCGGGTCAAGTACGTCAAGATCAACCGTTAAATATATCGGGGCGTTCCCTATTGTTTTAAGTGATTCAGTCAGCCCGTCAAAGTTAAATTTATGCAGGTCAATGCGTCCGTCCGCCCACAGGAACTCCTCTTTGTCGCCGCTTCTTATTCCGAAACTGTGTATTATTCCCGCGGATTCCGGCAGTATCTCGTAACACCGCCGTATAACACACGCATGGGACAGCTTTTCCCCAATGTATTCGTCACGCAAATCCGCATGTGCGTCAAAATGTATTATATGCAGATCCGGGTATTTATTCACACATGCCTTAACGCTGCCGAAAGTGACGGTGTGTTCGCCTCCTATGCATATGGGGAAACCGCCGTCCGCAAGTATTTCCGCTGTCTGTTTTTCCACGGCTTTAAGGACTTTTTCCGTGTTCCCGAACGGCAGTTCCAAGTCGCCTAAGTCTGTGAAACTTAAATTTTCCGAATTCTCCGAATTTTCCAAATTTTTCGAATTCTCCGAATTTGTCAAATTTGTAAAATTTTTCAAATCATTCAAATCCTTGCCGCAGTACGGGCTGTATGTTTCCAGTCCGTAAAATTCATTGCGTATAGCGGCGGGGCCGAATCTTGCGCCCGGACGGTATGAAGCTGTTCCGTCAAATCCCGCGCCGAATATTTTTACCATTTTTTAGCTCTCCTTGTGAAATCCGGGAGTTCAGACAGTTCACCTTAAATTAGAATAATTGTTCGGTAATGCAAAACATCCTTTATGAAGTTCTGTATTGTAATATCGCGTTTTTATGCCTAAATTATTCCATTGCTGCGCTTTTAAATCCTTTACAGGGTCGAATGTTTCAGACGCAAACCCAAACAGCCAATGCCCGGACGGATAAGTCGGGATATGTGCCTGATAGACTGCCGCAATCTTAAACAAAGATGAGATCTTTTCATGAACTTTTTCCATGGAATCCGCATATTCGTCATAGAATACACTCTCGTGCTGGTTAATTAAAATCCCGTCCTGCGCTAACGATTTGTTGCAGTTGCCGTAAAATTCCTTTGTAAAAAGTCCTTCGCCTACGCCGAAAGGATCTGTGGAGTCCACAATAATCAGATCGTACACGCCGACCTTGTCCCGTATAAATTTCAACCCGTCTTCATAATACACCGTAACACGCGGGTCGTTAAATCCCACGGCAAGCTTCGGAAAGTATTCCTTGCAGGTATCCACGACTGCTTTGTCAATTTCTGCTAAATGAATCTTTTCAATGCAGTCATAACGGCACAGTTCCCTCAGTGCACCTCCGTCACCCGCACCTATCAGCAGGATATTGCGTATTCCCGGATTAACTGCCATTGGGATATGCGTTATCATTTCATGATAAATATATTCGTCTTTTTCTGTCAGCATAAGATAGCCGTCAAGCACCAGCAGCCGCCCGAATTCATATGACTCGAACACGTCTATGCGCTGGAACTCACTTGTTATGCTTGTTAAATGCCTGTCCACTTTAATTGAAAACCGCACATTTTCCGTGTGGTTTTCGGTATACCACAGTTCCATTCACTTATCCCCGCTTAGTTTTTACTGCCGATTGTATTTATCCGCTGTGCCGTCACGTCTTCCGTGCCTGTGAGGAAACATCCCTTTTCTTTGGCATAGCGGATGTATTCAATTATCTGTTCCGTGATTTCTTCGCCGGGTGCAAGAATCGGGATGCCGGGCGGATAACACATTACAAATTCACCGCTTACTTTCCCTGCCGTTTCATTCAGCGGCACGGATTTCTTATCCGCATAAAAGGCTTTTTTGGGCGGAATTACCACTTTCGGTTCAATGTACTCGGCGATAGGTTGTTTAATAGGTTCTTTTCCTTTTGTCCGTTTGATTTCTGAAAGAGCCGCTATGAGCCGTTCAATTTCCTGCGGACGGTCGCCTGCTGACATAATTGCCAGCAGATTGCCTAAATCCCCGAATTCCGCCTGTATGCCGTATTCGTCACGCAGAATGTCATATACTTCAATTCCCGCCAATCCGATACCCAATGTATTCACCGAAAGTTTCGTCCTGTCAAACGCGTAACAGTTCCCGCCGTCACACAGCTCGCTTCCGAATGCGCAGTACCCGCCGAGTTTGTTTATTTCCGATCTTGCATATTCCGCGTATTCAATTACTTTAGCGAAGATCTTTTCACCGTTTAATGCTAAGTTCTTTCTTGCAAGGTCAAGACTTGCCATAAGCAGATAAGAACCGCTTGTGGTTTGTGTAAGATTTATAATCTGTCCGACATGGGCGGCATTTACCTTTTCACCGCACAAAAGCAATGAGGACTGCGTTAACGATCCCCCTGTTTTGTGCATACTTACCGCTGACATATCACCGCCCGAACGCATTGCTCCCGGCGGCATTCCTTCATTTGCACCGGTAAAATAAAAATGCGTCCCGTGTGCTTCGTCTGCAAGCAGGTACATACCGTGTCTGCGGGTTAATTCGGCAATTCCCTTAATATCCGGACATATTCCGTAATAAGTCGGGTTGTTAACCAAAACTGCTTTTGCATCCGGATTTGAAAGTATTGCCTGCTCCACACTGCCTGCGGACATACCCAGACCTATTCCGATCTTTTCGGATATGCCCGGATCAACATATACCGGCACTGCTCCCGACAGTATCAGTGCGTTTATTGCACTGCGGTGGACATTGCGCGGCATTATGATTTTATCGCCCGTTTTGCATACGGACATTATCATTGCCTGAACCGCTCCCGTGGTGCCGCCGACTATGAAAAACGCCTCTTTTGCCCCGAACGCATCCGCGGCAAGTTCCGCGGATTCTTTTATTACGGATACCGGATGGCACAGATTGTCAAGCGGTTTCATTGAGTTAACGTCACACCGCATTGCCTGCATACCAAGCAGCTGAGTCAATTCCGGATTCCCGCGTCCCCCCTTATGTCCGGGGACGTCAAACGGCACTATTCTGTTTTTTAAATGCGTCCTCAGTGCATCCGCAAGAGGAACACTGCATTGGGGGTTTTTAGTCATCGCTTTTAAACCTCCGGTGTTCAGTATATGTTCATTCCGCTGAAAATCTCAATCATTTCCTGACGCAGACGGTTGGTTATATCAAGCCGTACCTTAGGCGGCAGTTCATACACATCCGTATTGAACAGATAGTTCTGAAGCTTCATTTCCGTTTCCTTAATGAGCATTTTGGTATGGAATATGTTTGACTGATATACATTAACGTCCGTAGAGTCATATTTGTTAAGGGTTTCCGGTTTGATATAATTCTGTATAGAGGTTATGTCATGGTCGATAAAATACTTTTTCCCCGATAAATCTCTTGTAAATCCGCGTACCCGGTAATCAATGGTAATTATATCTGAGTCAAAACTCTCGATAAGGTAGTCAAGCGTCTTAAGGGGTGAGATTTCTCCGCAGGTTGCCACATCTATGTCCACCCTGAAAGTTGAAATGGAATTGTCGGGGTGGGATTCCGGGAATGTATGCACCGTAACATGGCTTTTGTCCAAATGTGCGTGAAGTGTATCACGGAACATCTCCCCCCTGTTGCAGGACGGGTCAATGGAAAGTCCGTCAACTTCCGCTTCCGCAATCAGAATATT
>JAISVP010000169.1 GCA_031271475.1 Oscillospiraceae bacterium
AATGGCAATTCCATAAAAAACCCCCGGAACGGTAAAGAGAAATGGCGTCTTAAAAAAGCGACTTAAAAGGAGATTATTTTCTTTTGATATTTACTTGTGATAAAAATATATTTTGTGAGGAGGTAAATATACTGTCCAAAGGAGTGGCGGTAAAATCCTCAATTCCCGCATTGGAGGGAATAAAATTAGAGTTAAACGGCGGCATTCTGTCTATGACCGCTTATAACCTTGAGATTGGAATCCGTACGGAAATGGAAGTCAGTTCCGGCGACAGCGGGTCATGCGTTATAAATGCCAAGCTTCTTGCGGATATTTCAAGGCGTATGCCCGGCGATGAACTTAAATTTTCTGTAAGCGAAAATAAATCCGTAAAAATAAATTCCGGTAATGCCGAGTATACCCTTGCGGTTTTGCCTGTCGGCGATTTTCCGGATCTGCCTAAAATTGAAGGCGAGGAATCTTTTGAAATTACTCAGCAATTACTTAAAAGTATGTTAATACAAACGGTTTTTGCTGTTTCAACAACCGATGCCAAACCTGTTTTAAGCGGTGTTCTGTTTGAAATATCCGACGGTAATTTCAATATGGTTGCTATGGACGGTTACAGACTGGCTTTAAGAAAGGAAAAAATACCTGCTGAACGAAACTTTTATTTTATTGTTCCGTATAAAGCCCTTAACGATATTAAAAGCATACTCAAAGACGAAGGGGACGTGGTATTATCCGTTGACGCACGCCATGCGAAATTTGAAATAGACGGCTATACGTTCTACACAAGGCTTATTGACGGACAGTATCATAACTATAAGGCAAATATTACCGATGGGCAAAAAACCGAAATTATTGTCGGTACAAATGAATTTATGGGAATGCTTTCACGCTGCGGACTGCTTGTCAGCGATAAAGCAAAGGCTCCGGTAAAATGTAAAATAGACGGCGGGGAAATGCTTATAACCTGCGAAACGGTATTGGGTAAGGTCGAGGACAGTGTGGAAGTTACCCAGAACGGTGAAGAGGTTCTTATCGGTTTCAGCGACAGGTTCATGCTTGACGCTATTAAAGCTTCCGAAACCGAAAAGGTAAGGATATTCTTCCCCGAAAAAGGCAGACCTATAAAAATAATGCCCCTGATGGGCGATAGCTTTATTTATATAATTATGCCCGTAATTATCAGTTAAAAGTTTTCAAAAAGAGGAAAAAATGATAAAACATGAGCTAATAGTTAAGGCGTTGGAAGATGCCGGAAAAGCCGCCGGAAACGGTAGTCTTGTTGATATAATACTTGCAAAAGCACAGGAGCTTAAGGGGTTGGATTACCGCGAAACTGCCGTGCTTTTGTCTGCATGTGAAAAAAATCCGGAACTGCGTGAAAAGATTTTCAGCATTGCCGGGCGGATTAAAGAAAAAATTTACGGCAAGCGCATTGTGATGTTCGCTCCGCTTTATGTGTCAAATTATTGCGTTAACAGCTGTAAATACTGCGGATATCATGCAGGTTCGGATATAATCAGAAAAAAATTAACTGTGGAAGAAGTTGCCGCCGAAACCCGGGCAATCTGTGAAATGGGTCATAAAAGAATTGCGCTTGAAGCGGGTGAAGACCCGGAAAACTGCGGTATTGACTATATTCTTGACTGCATGAAAACAGTTTATGAAACAAAAAGCGGGAACGGTGAAATAAGACGCATAAATGTTAATATTGCCGCAACTTCGGTTGAAAATTACCGTAAGCTGAAAAATGCCGGAATCGGTACATATATTTTGTTTCAGGAAACTTACCATGAGCCGACTTATAAAATGCTGCATCCCAATGGCCCTAAATCGGACTATATTTACCATTTAACGGCACATGACAGGGCTATGGAGGGTGGTATCGATGATGTTGGCATAGGGGTCTTATTCGGGCTTTTTGAGTACAAATACGAGGTCGTAGCTTCTATGCTGCATATTCAGCACCTTGAAAAGACTTTCGGTATAGGCCCGCATACCGTCTCCGTGCCAAGGCTGAAACCTGCTGAGGGGGTCGATATCAATTCGTATCCTTATCTTGTCAGTGATGAGCAGTTTAAAATATTGGTGGCGGTATACAGGCTTGCCGTGCCCTATACGGGTCTTATTATTTCTACCCGTGAGGATGAAAAATTGCGTTCGGAAGTCATTGCGCTGGGGATTTCTCAGGCTTCCGGCGGTTCATGTACAGGAGTAGGCGGATACGGCGGCGGGGAGTCGGATAAGATAACAATTATGCCGCGGCAGTTCAGAGATGAACAGGTACAGAGAACGCGTGTGCCAGCGGGGGCTCCCCGCCCCCCGCTGGCAAACGCGGCATACGTCCTAAAACGGAACTTAACTGACGGCGGGGAGCCCCCGCGGGCAAACGCGGCATATGCTCTAAGACGGAACTGAACTGCCGCGGTAACAATAATAAGGAGGAGGTGAGGTTTGATGGAAGTCAGTCTTGCAGAGTTTTTTAAGGAGAATAATGTCTTGCTTCCGGCGGCGTTGGAAACAGCGGTGCTTTATAAGCTCATATATCGGGACGGCAAAGATGTTACGCTTTTTATAAGGGCAAATTCTTCTTTTTCGGATACTCAGAAAGCGGAGTTTGAGTCACGGCTGTGTGAGGTGTTCCAGTGCGTATTGACTTGCGATATAGAATGCCCCGAGCAGGAGTTTGTAAGAGGTGACAGGGAGAGTTTTTCTAATTTAGACAGCGGAAATTCTTTTAGAACTTCGGGCGGAACTTCAGCGGAATATGCGTTCTCATCGGAAATAAGTACAGACGATGCAGAGAGTATAAAACGTATCTTAAAATTGCTTAAGGACAGAAAGAATCTCAAGGATGTTGAGCCGGAAAAGCGTGTGGAACTCCATTTACATACGAATATG
>JAISVP010000087.1 GCA_031271475.1 Oscillospiraceae bacterium
AATTTTGCTGAAAATGACACTTGCCAAAAGATATTGAACAGGCTCTAAGTAACTATTTCTTCTTTTTGCCTTTTTTCTTGGAAGAACTGCCGGAAGCATCTTCTGACAGTGCTTCTGTCTGGGATGACGGCAACAGCCGCACCAATTTCTCTTCAATAAACTTTGGATTGTCGCCGTCCTGAATTGCCATAACACCTTCCATTATAACAATACGGCAGAGATATTCCTCATCATGACGCATTTTAAGTATGTTGGCAACAGGCTTTGCAAAGAAATTCGCTATAATAACCCCGTAGAATGTAGTTATAAGTGCAACACCCATATTACCTGCAAGCAGACCCATATCACCGTCGCCCAAAGTCTTAAGCAGGTTAATGAGTCCGACAAGAGTTCCTATCATACCGAAAGCCGGCGCATACTCAGACATTTTATTATAAAATCCCATATCCGAAACGTGCCTGTCAGTAAAATAGTCAAGCTCTGTTTCCAACAGTGCCTTAACCTTTTCAGGATCCACGGAGTCAACTACAAGCATCAGTGAATTTTTAAGAAACGTGTCGTCTGTCTCATTAAGTTTATCCTCAATCGCAAGCAAACCGTTCATTCTTGCTTCTTTTGCAAAATTAACAATCTGACCAATATAATCCATAGCATTATACTTCCTCGGCAGAAGTGCAATTTTCATATGTTTCGGTACTTTTGTGAATACCTTCGCCGGAAAGGAAACCATAAGAGCAGCGATTGTACCGCCGAAAACAATTGCAACAGAAGTGATATCCCAAAAGTTCAGAAGCTGCAATACGTCAAACGACATAGCACCGGTCTCAAAATCAGTCTTTAGCGCAAGCGAACCTACAATAAGAACACTTCCTACCAACCATCCCAAAAGAGTCATAATATCCATAGTATTTATCCCATCCTTTTTAGTAAAAAATAAAAATAGCTTTTAATCCACACCCAGCCGCACAGCACTACCGTACGCACCGCTGCCGGTAGTTCACTATCATTTTAATAATGGTATCCATATCCTCCTTTACTATATACGTAGTTCCGTTTGTCAATTTTATTGTCGTATCGGGGTTTTCTGACATTATTTCTATTGAGTCCGGATTTAACGCAAAACGCATATCATTAAGTTTTGTAAGCATTATCATACTGTATCCTCCGTATTTCCTAAGTTAGTAACTAAAAACTGTTAACATCCACAAAATTACCACTTTTTAACCACTAACATGCCCTTCTCCCCCTCTCATTAGTCAGAGAGGGGGAGAAAACACATACCGTCATAGGTCAATCCCTACAAACATATCAACCCGATAAATTTTATCTCTTCAGATTCAGTAATTCTTCAAGCATTGTGTCTGATACGGTGATAATCCTCGAATTCGCCTGAAATCCTCTTTGTGTAGTAATCATATCCGTAAACTCATGCGACAGGTCAACATTGGATGTTTCAAGCGCACCCGGAATTAACCCGCCGGATCCTTCTGTTCCCGGAATACCAACCCTTGGCGCTCCGGAGTTAGCGGACTCTGCAAAATAAGTGTTACCTACCTGTGAAAGACCGGCCGGGTTAGCAAACGTGGCTGTATCAATCCTGCCCAATTCAATTTCCCCGAGAATGCTGTGCATAGCATATATTACGCCGTCTTTAGTCAGGTTAATGGCAGTGAGGTCGTTTGCAGTCTGCGGCCCGCCTTCCGTACCGCCTTTAAGCGCAAAAATTGTCTGGCTTAAACCAACATCTCTTGAAGCCACACTTGGGGTGAGCTGTATTGTCTGTGCACCGGCACCATTACCCAGCCTGCTAGTAAACTCATCAGCAACAGTGTCCGGATCGTCTGCAATAATAGCATTGTTGGTTAAAAGTCTTGAAAGCGTCGGGAACTTAACGGTAATTGAATCCGATTCCGGCAAAGGCACACCGTTAAGTGCTCCGTCAAACCTCCTTAACATTACAGAACCTGATGATTTCATTTGATCGGGGGTAAGTTCCGCATAGTAAACCGGTACCCCACCCGGCACCGTTATACTGAGTTTATATACGTTATTGGCAGGATCGGTCGCTGACGCACCGTAGTTAAAGAGTATAGTTGCGTCATCAATAGTTTCAACCGCTCCGGTTGTATCATCATAACCTGCAACTCCGTCTAAAAACCTGTCTCCCGTACTCGCAACAGAAAAGAAATTCGCATAATCCGCATTTCCGGGATCAGCGTCTGCCTGAATTACGCCTGTACCGATATCAACACCAAAATTACCGCGTACCAGCTGAGCGCCTGTAAGTGAAACGTGTATAGCCGGCGCCGCCGGATCTGTTTGAAGCAGAAACGGGTCATTTTCAAATGAAAGCACATACTCGCCGCCCGGAAGATCCGCACCGTTATTTCCCGCACGGATTGCCGAGTTAATTTTGGTATTAAGATCGTCAATATCCGCAAATTCCGCCGTTGCTGAGAATTGAATCGTTACGGAATCCGATGCAACAACCGCACGCACGTCCTGTCCGATCGGAAGATCCGTAACAGAAGTAAACGCAAACGGAATGTTCGCAAGTTTTGTGCTGTTTGTGGATTCCAAAGTTATTAAGTTTTCATCAATTGAGTCCGAGAACGATGCACCCTGTGCATTCAAATACGGAAGATCAATTCTGATAATATGCGAACCGGGAAGCTGAGTTCCCACCGGTCCCCTGCCTGTCGGGGTTCCGAGAACGAAGTTACCGTTCATATCTACAAGGTTGCCTTCTCCGTCAAAGTCAAGCATACCTGCCTTAGTATAAAAAATATTCCCGTCACGGTCCTGTACCTGGAAGTATCCCTCGCCGCCGATTGAACAGTCCAGACCAAACCCTGTCATAGACATAATGGACTGGGAATGGTTAACGTCAATACTGGAAACCTGCGTACCGTAACCGACTTCACGCGGATTTGTACCGCCTCTGAACGGCGTTGCGCCTGACGCACCGTTCTGTGTCTGATAGTACACATCACGGAAAGTTGCTCTGCCTGTCTTATACCCGTATGTGCTTACGTTTGAAATATTATTACCTATAACATCCATTTTTACCTGATGCGTTGTCATACCTGCAACGCCTGAATATAATGACCTTACCATAAATCTAATCTCCTCTTTATTTAAGTTTTTATTAAGGAAGATTTTTAAACAGTACGAAGTCTTTCTGTCATTCAAGACTTCAAAGCCCCCTGAAGCTGACAGTCAATTTATGCTCCTGAACGCCGTAGCAAAGCAACGGTGCCCGATGCGTTTCTTGCGAAACAGCATAACGTATTAACTGCAAACTAAGAAACGGTCCGGCTATATTATTACTGTTCCGTCAATGTTTGTAAAAACATTGCCTCTTAAATCTTCATTCGTCACTGCAGTAATCACAGTGTTGTTCCTGATATTTACTATAAACGCAGTCGAATCAATCAAAATCAGCGGTTCCGACAGTCCTTTGTCTTCAGCCAATTTTATACCGTCGTCAAGCCGTTCAAGACTCCCTTCCGATACATCAACTCCCCGTTCAAGCACTCTGTTTACCGCATGTTTTGAAAAATTAACTTCACAGCTGTCCAACAGAATTTTCATAAAATCCGCATTAGGCTGTGCCGTACTCTGTTTGGGTTTTACATGGACTGTTGGTGTCCCTGTAACAATCGGCGTAAATTTATTAAAATTCATATTATTCATGTCCTGCCTCCTTGCAATCTGCTTTGAAAATAAAGTTACTGTTATTCGCTAAACAGCGTCGTCAACTCGGTGAGTTTGAATTCTTTACCGTTGATTTTGAATATATACTCGCCGTCTTTCTGTGTAACTTCTGTTACTACCCCGTGTTCAATCGCTACCGTACGGCCGTCTTCGTCCTTACGTCTTGCTTCAACAACCTTATTCAGGTAAGACATTGCAAGATTTGACATTGTCGCATCCTGTACGGATTTTTCAGCAGCCTTGTCAACCGCATTGCCGTCATGGACAAGCATAATTTCCTTAAGATCAAATTGCTTGCCGTTCACACTAAAGGTATACTCTCCGTCAACCAATGAAATTTCACTGACTATACCGCGTTCCGTACTGACTTTACCGCCTAATTCACTCTTAGCCGCCGTAACTTCCTGTCCCATATAAGACATAACATAATTTGCTTTGGAGTAATACTGTATTTCTTCCATAGCCTTCATGCTTGCTATCTGGGCTAACTGCGTAAGATACTGTGTATCGTCCACGGGATTCATAAAGTCCTGATTTTGCAGCTGCATAAGCATAAGGTCAAAAAAGTCCTCAAACTTAATACCGGTCTCAACATCATTTTCAATAACCGCATTATACGTTGCGTCAACTTTTGGACCCGTATTCACACCCTTACTGTTACGGTATCCCTCATAAGTGTTATTAACGCTTTCTGTTCCCACCGTTCTTTCCTCCTTTCTTAACTCATTACGTTTGCCTATACATACGCATTCAGCAACGATTCGGGCTGTGTCATCATCACTTCGGCGCCGTCAGCATTTGCAGGTTCGTCATTTAAAACATAATCCGCACTGTGTGTGCCGCTGTGATTTCCGTCACGTCCTTTACCCGCGCCGAAACCGTCAAACGGTTTGTACATACTGCCGTGATTGAAATGCTCAAAATCACCCGCCGGTTTTTCCACAGTTACCTGAACTGCGTCTGTTCTGCCAAACTGCAGCGCTTCCTGTAGCTGTCCAAGCCGTTCATTCAAAACTTTAGCCGTTTCCGGATTAAGGGCAGTCATAGTAACCGCAAGTCCGTCTGCATTCTTAACAAGTTTCACTGTAACTTTGCCCAAGCCTTCCGGCGATAATGACAATGTAAACTCCGTTTTTCCCATTCCCATTTGTTTTGTCATCAGATCCGCAGTCTGAGAAACAATCTCATCCTTCATGAAAACTTCAGAACTTATATCACGTCCGGCCATATCCGCACGGGATATAAAACTTGCATTCTTTTGCAATTGCTCCAAGCTGCTCAATTTTGACTCGGAATCTGTGCTGTCTTCGGTTTTAATTTCCTTTTTCACCGGAACGTCAGCAGATTTTTCAGAGAAACTTTCTTTTTCACCGGTATGCGTCCCGAATTCATTCATGCGTTCGTTTCCGGGCATCTGAGCATTCTCAGAATCGGTTATCTCAGCGTTATGCAATTCCGTGTTCACTGAATTCCCCATATTTTTAACAGGTTTCACACTTTCCATGCTTTCCGAACCGGACTTTTTATTTTGAGACATTACCGCCGCTTCCAATTCCGGAAGTACAGTCTGTCTCGCCTCAACCTCAACGGCACTGTGCGTTTCATCCGTTAAACTTGATTTAAGAATATCAATCTCCTCAGATTTCAGCATTCTGACCGCCGGTAATCCCATCGGCGTTATGCCCGGATCTTCACTTTCCGCAATAGACATTTCATCCGTATGAACAGGACTTTGATGTTCTTTTACCGAATTCTGCATATACACAAAATCCGGATTCGCAGCATTGATGTCCGCCGCACTCACTTCCGGTTCCGTATAGCCGCCAGCCCCACTGGCTTCACTCACGGAATTCTGCACGAAATGTTCCGAACTTTCAACTACGCTCACGGAATGCACCGAACTGCCGGTTTCACTTACGGAATGCACCGAACTGCCGGTTTTAGCAAACGGTTCCCGCACAGAAAATACCGGTCTGTCAGTCATTTCATCTGACGGTGTCTGTGCGTATACTGACTGTGCAAGTACATCCTGATCCTCGGAAGAACCCAATTTAACTTCGGGCATTACCACGGGAAACAGTTCACTTTCCTGCACAGAAACGTCAATATTTCCAAAGCTTTCGGCATCCCGAACAATTCCCGGATTACCTAATTCAACATCCGCTTCTGTAACATACTGCGGTGTAGACTCCGTTTGCTGCTCCAAAATCTGCATATCACCGGAATTGATATAAATGTTCCTTATCTTCCCGGCGGCTGCCTCAATGATCGGAAACAAATCTCCTGCCGCATTCTGTGTGCCAAGCTGATTTTCAAACAATGCCGCAATATCAGCAGAAGCCCAGCCTGCCGCCGACAACTGTTCAGCCATCTCTTCACAGATTTCCTTAACGGATTTCTTCTTACCGTCAATTCCGTCAAATAAAGTAAATCCGTTTTCGTCCGCAAACAAGGCTCTGAAACCGTCCTCCGGCATTACCTTACCGCCTGACAGCCACATATCAGCCAGCGAAACTGACTCCCCGGAAAAGCCGCTCACATTAACATCCGCAGTATACAAACTGTTGGTTAATTGCGTAATTAATGCTAAAAAATCATTACCCGAAGCATTTGCCTGATTCTCATCTGCCGCAAAACTCTGATTCATAACCGGTGCAATTACCGCATCCGACATAGTATTTTGTACTGTCACTGTCTTTCTCACCTCCTTTCACGGTTCTTTTCAAAGAACCTGTTTAGTACCTCCTTTGATTACAGGCAGAATTTACCTGATTAAACAAGGTACTAAACAAATTCTCAGATTTATGTAGCTTCTCCCGCCAGTTTCTGAACAATAAATTCCGAAATCATATTCTCATTCTCTTTCATTACCGCGGCATCATATTCCGCCCGCTGTTTTTCCTCAAGTTTATTGAGCCCCGATATTTCCTGATTCAGCAAAACCACCACACGCCGCTGCCGCTCAATGGCGCCTTCTATAATATTAATCCGTATTTGTGTTTGTTCCTGATCGGATCGGATATTGTCCTTGCGGTATTCATAGATCTTAATTTGCATTACAGCAATTCCGACTTTTATTTTTTCCCCAAGTTCGTTATTGAGCATATTGAAACTTGCCTTGAGCTCATTCATTCTCGCATATGCTTCATCTCTGTCGGCAATCAGTTTCATGAGCGTTCCTTTTTCATTCTCAAGTAACTGTTCCTTATAATCCCGCATCTTCTTTAACGGGAACTTAAACTTTTTCATGAACCGTACCTCCGAATTTTCACCTAACCGTCACAGTCTTACCTGTCCGGTACGGATTCTTAATAAACCGGATATTTACTGCTTATTAACTGTAATAGCTTTCAGCAGTTCGAGCGTCTGCTCAAATCCGCTTCCGTTTTCAACCCTTTGCTGTAAGAACTCATTAACTTCATCTATCTTGGATATTGCGTAATCCAATTGCTTATTTGTTCCCGGCTTATAAGCGCCGATTGATATTAAATCCTGATTGTCCTGATAAACAGACATTATATTCCTGATTTCATTAGCGGCGGCTTTATGTTCCGGAGATATTATCGAACTTGCGAGCCTGCTTATACTTCCCAACACATCAATAGCGGGGTAATGGTTTTTCATCGCAACTTTTCTCGACAGCATTATATGCCCGTCAATTATACCGCGAACCGTATCGGAAATCGGCTCGTTAGAATCGTCTCCCTCAACAAGCACTGTATAAATCCCTGTAATTGAACCTTTTTCAAAATTCCCGCTGCGTTCAAGCAGCTTTGGCAATGAAGCATAAATAGACGGCGTATATCCGCGTACCACAGGAGGCTCACCGATACTCAGACCTATTTCCCTTTGTGCCATACAGAATCTGGTTACAGAGTCCATCATCAACAGCACATCCATGCCTCTGTCACGGAAAAACTCCGCTATAGTCGTAGCTGTCATCGCACATTTAAAACGCATCATAGCCGGCTGGTCTGATGTAGCAACTACCACAACCGAACGCTTTGCCCCTTCGGGCCCTAAGTCTCTGTGAATAAACTCCAAAACCTCACGCCCGCGCTCGCCCACAAGAGCTATTACATTAACATCCGCCTTCACATTGCGTGCTATCATCCCCATCAATGTGGACTTTCCGACTCCGCTTCCCGCAAAAATCCCCATTCTCTGTCCTTTGCCGATTGTCAGCATTCCGTCGATTGCCTTTACTCCCATTTCAATAGGCTTAGAAATCGGCGGCCTTTTCATTGGATTACTCGGAGTTCCGCTTATGGAATAGTAATCCTGACAGGTAAATGTTCCCAAGTCGTCAATAGGCTGCGCAAGTGCGTTAACAGTCCTGCCTATCATTTCCTCACTGACCCGAATTTTCAACTTTTCTCCCGTATTACGGACTACACTTTCATATCCTATACCCTCTATATCCTCATAAGGCATAAGAAGCACTTTGCCTTCCTTAAATCCAACCGCTTCCGAAATCACGTTAGCGGCGCCGTCAGCGAGCGTTATATGGCACACATCTCCGACATTACAGTTTATGCCCGTTGCCTCAATTGTAGTGCCGACTATTCTCTCAATCTTACCCAGCCGATTATGAAAGTCATTAACTCTTATATACTGTCTAAGTTTTTTCTGACTTAAATCAACCGTGAGCATATGAATCCCTCCTTAGCAAACGTCGCTTGCATTCTGCTCCTGAAGCATAATCTGCCTTTCATCGTCAACCCGCTTAAAATAATCCTCTATATTTTTAAGGGAAGTAAGCACAGACGCATCAATAACTCTATCCGGAAACTGCAGCATACAAGTTCCCTTATGAACATCTTCGGCAACGTGAACTTCCGCTTGCGGAATTCCCTCATTTTCAGCAATCTGCCGTATCATCTTTCTAACAACATCCGGTAATTGCGCGGAAACTTTCACACTTACCCATTTTTCATCCCTTACATCAGCCAAAACCGTCCGCAGTATATTGGATATAAACATCTCATTGCCGTCAATTTTCTGTACAATTACCTTCTGAGCAATATCAAGTGCAAGCCATTTCAGTTCCTTTGCGAACACTTCCATATACTCATCATGATCCTCCGACAGCTGCTGAAGCGCCGCTCTGATTTGCACCAAGGAATCTTCAATATCCTGCGCCTTACGCTTTACGCCTTCATTAAACCCTTCAATACGGGCTTTTTCCATTTCCGCTTTATAATCATTATGTGCCTGCTGCACTATTCTTTTGCCTTCCTTTGAGGCGTCTTCAATTTTTTTTGCCGCGTCACTTTGAGCAGCTGCAAGAATTTTACTGCGCTCGTCATTAGTCATACGCATAATCTTGTCACGGATTTGCTGTGCCTGAAGCCTTGCGGCTTCAAGAGTACGTTCCTTTTCGGCATTAACCTCGGTAAGCAAATCCGAAAGTGACGCAACAACCAGCTCACCGCCCGGCGGTATGCCGGAGTCTTCTCCGGCAGTTTCCGCGGGGTCTTCAATCGTCAGAATATCGGCAACATCGGGTATTTCGACAAAATCGTCAACTCCCGAAACGGTCTGTGATTTAATAACTTTACGCAATTATTTCATCCTTTCCGCCCTTTGATATTACAATTTCGCCTGATTCCTCAAGCCGTCTTATTACAGCAACGATTCTCTGCTGGGCTTCTTCCACGTCACGCATACGCACATTATGCAGATACATCATATCCGTGCGTATTGTCTCCTGCTGACGCTGAGACATATTACTGAATATAGCGTTAGTAATTTCCTCACTTGCCGACTTAAGTGCGACCGTAATATCTTTCGTATCACACTCACGCAGGAAGAACTGTATTTCCATATTATCCAAGTACACAATGTCCTCAAATACGAACATGAGCTTTTTGATTTGATCCGCAAGTTCCGGATTCGTATCATTAAGTTCATCAAATATGTACTTCTCTGTTCTTCTGTCCACATGGTTCATAATATCCGCAAGATAACTCACACCGCCTGCTTCCATAACATCCACCGATGACATAGAATCCAGTTTAGACCTTAAAATATTCTCAACAATATTTATAACCTCAGGCGATGCCCTGTCTAAATTTGAGATTCTCTGAAACACCTCAATCTGTATGTCTTTCGGTAATTCCACAATAATCTGCGACGCCATATCCGCACTGCAGTGGGACAAAATCAGCGCAATTGTCTGCGGGTATTCGTTCTGCACTATCATAAGCAAATTTTTATAGTCTGCCTTACGCAAAAATTCAAATGCTTTCGTCCGTCCCGAACGGATAATTTTATCCATTAACTGCAATGCTTTTTGAGGCCCGAACGCTTTTTCAAGTATATCGCGGGCATAGGTTTCCCCGCCCTCGGTAACGATTTTCTGCGTTATGCACATTTCATAGAAATCGTTCATTATTTCGTCTAATTCCTCAGACGAAAGACCGTCTATCCGCGATATATGAAAAGATAGCTCCTCTACTTCTTCCTCATGCAGAAATTTATATACTTCCGATGCGTTTTCCCGACCCAACGCTATCAGCACCGCCGCCGCTTTCATTACCGGCGTCATAGTAACTGTCGCCATTACACAACCCCCATATCGTTATTGGACTGCGAAACCATTTTTACAGCAATTTCAATAAAAGCACACTAAACCTGTTCTCACCGCTTCCGCTTTTAACGAAATCCTGTAATATCAGGAATTTCCTTTCACCGTCACTCTTCGCCTTTAATCATAGAACGGATAAGTCCTGCCGCAATTTCCGGATTCTGTGTAACGAAATCCTTAATTTGCTGTGCAACATTTTCTTTTTCACGGTTTTGCTCGGAAGCCTGTTCGGCAAGAGAACGGTTCTTTTCAAACAGTTCCGCTTCAAGAGCTCTTACTTTTTCATTATTCTGCATTTCAATTGCAAGTGCTTTTTTTCTGTTCTGATCCGCAATGATTTTTATAATAACCACAGCAACCACTACTAACAGGAACAATCCCATAAGCATATACGGCAGCCACTGAAGGAATATATCCAAAAAAGTGGGATTCGGAGGGAGTGGTCCAGGATCCGGAGCCACATACTGATTTCTAAATGAAATACTGTCGGGATTAATGTTTGTCGCATTGGCAACCAGCGCCTCATACTCAGCCCTTTCAGCAGGAGTAAGCCGCACGATTTCACTCTTAACAATAACAGAAACAGACGCATCCTGAACAACACCCCTTGACCTTTCAATCTGGGTAACATGCTCCCCGAAAAGCCAGTGAAGTTTTTTAGTATAGTCAGACGCATCCTGATTGGTAAGCGTATCATCCGCCTCGTTCGGATAAATCGGCGGATCCGGATTCTCTGTATTAGGCTCCTCACCCACAACACCGTTCGGTCCGAGTTCAAGATCCCTCGGAGTAATCCAATTCAGGAATGCTTCGTCCATAAATCCCGCGCCCGTATCATCAT
>JAISVP010000103.1 GCA_031271475.1 Oscillospiraceae bacterium
TGCATTTCTTGCGAAACACACTACTGTTTTACACAGTAAAACAGTATATCCCTGTCAGTTGACTCTGGAAACTTTAATGCTGTAACGTCCGTCACGGCTGAACGGGAACGGTACCTTACCTCTGAGGTAGTAGAAGTCTATGACATTTCTGGCACATCCGGTGTCGTCAACACGGTAAACGCCGTCAAGACCGTGCCCTTCAACACGAAGCAGTGTTCCGGCAGGAAAATAACTTGATGCGACAGAATATCCGGAAATGAGTGCGGATGCGCCGTTACGCCTGCTGTAAGCGCCGTAAGTGCCGGCACCGCCGGTATAAAAGGTTGCCTGAAAGTTTGCCGACTGCACTTCCCCGCCAACTTTTTTAGCCTTTTTGACAGTCGGTTTAGTTTCCGGAATATATTTTTTCTTAATCTCAATCTGAGGATTGCAAGCCGTGCAGGCACGCCCCAGCTCAACACTGTCCCCGGTAATTTTTGTCATTGTGCTGTCCCAGTACACACAACGGTTAGTATGTACACGTTTGGTTTTTTCATTATAGTAAAAAACAATGGGATCCGCTTTAGGTATGATTGTTTCATATGAAGTAACCGCAGTTTCAAGTACGGTTGTTTCGGGTACGGTTGTTTCCGGCGGGGATGTTTCGGGTATAACAATGTCCGTCTGCTTCACATCAACGGGAATTTGCCCGGCATTGTTTTCAATGCGAAGTTTTGACGATACAATACATAACGCAAGAATTACCGCAGCTGCCGCAGCCGCTGCCACAGCTTTAAAAAGTTTTGATTTGGTCATACTTAAATACTCCTTTTGTTGCTTAGAGTCTGTCAGAAATCTTTTTAAGAACGTGCTTTTCCGGTAATTTTTTTCACTTTACAGTAATTTTGATCGGGAACTGCGCTAAGCCCAGACCTCAGCCGTTAAAAACGGCTGTAACCAACAGAGCAAAACAATACCTGTAAAAATATTCCGGACACACTCATTAACGTACAAGGGCATTAATTTTACCCCTAATGTATAGTTTATTCACATAAGACGGAATTGTAGAACAGAATTTCCTTTTTATTACAAAAGAAGTGCAATAATGAGCCAAAATTTAAAACCAATTTGCAATGTTAATAAAAAATTAATAACTTGTTAACAATTTGTCCACAATTGAACCCGTTAATTGTGCTATAATTCGTATATGTGAGTGTAAACTTAAAAACAGAAATTCTTTTGGTCTGCAACAGACTGGAAGAAAATGTGAAAGGACTTTAATATTATGAAGAAAATAGCTGTACTGTTACTTACTTTGATGATGTGTGCGGGGTTTGTATTGCCCGTATCCGCCGCGGAATTTGAGGATTTCCAGAATATAGTGAGCATACCGGGCGGTAGTCTGCTGCCGGCATTGGCGGCTCCCGATGACGGTGAATACCCGTTTGCGGAAGGTCCGATAGAACTTCATTCGATTATGTTAATGGACAATTCCAATACCAATCCGTTGGTAAGGGATTTTATGGCTTTTTATGCGGATATGTATGTACCTATGCTTTATGACTTGTTAGAGCAGCAGGAACTTGAACTGGAAGAGATGTTCGGATTGGAATTGGATGTAAGGTATAATATTGCTGTAATTGCTTATGCAAAAGACCTTAAGGTTTTAGAATTTACTAACGATGAGGCTACAATAGTAAACTTCATGAAAGGTTTGGATTATACAGACAATGAATCCAATATGTCCGCTGGTTTCCACAAAGCAATAGAAATGATAAACCAGAACAACCTTAATCCGGACAACACGGAAATTGGGCTGACTGCTCACAGTATGCCGAATGTAGGAGATGTTTTTGTAACAAAAACCCCTGAAGAACTCGAAGAGGGTGAGGTTCAGGAATTACCGAAATGGCCTGATAATCTTTATGCATCCGCTGTAGACAAATTAGTTCAGGATAACTTAAGGAATGTTGAATTTCAGGATATGTTAGGTTTCACCAGAGAAGCAAGTTTTCACCTTGCGAGTATAGGCATTACTGCCGGAATGAGTACTACCGAAGATGCAGAGTTTAGGGCTTTCATGGACGGAGGCACTGAATTTGGCGGCACCGGACTTAAAGACGGTATTTCCTATGCTTATGATGCTCCCGATTCTGCTTTATTCATCACCGAAGAGGATTTAACTGAGCCGCCCAGTACCACAGCAAGACCTCCGCTCCAGACCGCAGCGCCCCGGACAACAAGAGCGCCTCTCACAAGGGTAAATCCCAGAACCGGCTCAAAAGAGTTGTTGGGTATTGTTTGTGTAACGCTTGTTTCAGGACTTGGTATTGCGGCATACGCACTGAAAAAGAAAAAGAAAAAGTAATCACGGTAATTCTGTACAGCATAAGGGGAAGTATTTCCCTATGCTGACCGCATGAAAAGAGATAGGCTCTCCCGTATGCGGAAGTGTAAAATAATTATATAACAAAGACCGCCCCGGGGAAGGGCGGTCTTTGTTGCAAGCAGGTGAAATATGAAAATTAAAACGCTGTTTCAAGGTATTCTGTCGGGTATCTTAATTGTAATAGGCTGCACGGTTTATCTGTCATGTGAGAATAAATATGTCGGTGCGGTACTGTTTTCCGTGGCATTGCTTTCAATATGCAGCTTGAATTTGCCGCTGTTCACCGGATCGGTAGGTTTTGTAAAGAGCCTAAATGACATTATTAACCTTTTATTATGTTTAGCGGGAAATACAGTCGGCTGTGCAGTTGCGGGACTGAGTGTGGGAGTCGCTTATCCGGAAGTATCTGCCGCGGCATTGGCATCCTCAGCACTTAAATTCGGCAGTCATCCCGTCGCCGCTTTCGCCGCGTCTGTAATGTGCGGAATACTGATGTACACAGCCGTATACATATACAGGAACAATGAAGGAATCAGCCGATATATCGGGATATTGATTTGTGTCCCGACTTTTATACTGTGCCGGTTTGAACATTCTATTGCCAACCTTGGGTATTTGTTCATAGCAAAGGCAGGTATAACCAATCTGTTAAACCTGCCTTTATTCATTATTGGAAACGCCGCGGGCAGTCTGCTCATCCGATTTTCTAAAACCTAACTGTTAATTTTCTTAAACACATCGTAAAGATATTCGTTTTTGTTAGCCGGCAAACTGTAAGCACTGTTCATATAGAGCCCGAATCCCCCTTCATGGTAAGTATGATAATTCCAGTTTACATCATACTTTTTACATATGTCAAGAAAATCCGTTACCCAAGCCTCACCGCCTCTGTTTTTAGTAAACGAAACAGAAATTGCACCAAATTCCCCGCAATAAATCGGAACATCGTTCTCAATTCCGAACTGTAAATATGAAACTATGCAAGACTCAAGATATTCTTTATTCATCACATGAACTTCATCCGCAGTATAGAAATCCACCCTCGGCTTTACATTGGCAGTCTCAAGGCATCTGTCAAGTTTTACCCATGCACAAGCCTGATAGGAATATCCGGGTTTTGCAATAAAATATGATTTTGTGAAATTCGCATCGCCAGTCGCACCGAAAATACTGAGCGAACCCGAACTGTCTTTTCCGATATTAGCCCATGCTCCTGTACCTTTGCCGTTATCAGACCAGTAGTTAAAGCCGGTATTACCGGCAGAAAAATCCTCGGAGAAAATTATCCGCTCGTTGCCGTCCGGATCGAATTCTTTCAGCACAATATCATCCGCATAAGTGAAGCCGGATGTGCCGATATATTGGGACTGGAAGACCGCACCGCAAAGTTTAAGTCCGCTTTCTTCGGTTACGGTATACTTGGGACTTTCAAGATATTGCCATTCATTTGAATCCGTATCAGCGGGAGTACCCGTAAACACTCCGGCGGCCCACTGTGAATTCACCCCGAACACCTCATCTTCATTCGGATATGTTTTGACGGCGCCTGCTGTCCCCGCCCAATCGGTATCCTGATGTGTAAACGGAAAAGGGTCGTAAGTGTGGAATTCGTAAACAATATTTTCCCCGTCTATAAGGAAGTAATTCCTTTCGCCGTTTAAATCGCCCCAGTTTTCATTACCGGTTGCCGTGTCTTTTATCGCGCACAGCCTTTCAACGAATATGGGATGGTTTGTATCGACAGTACGTATTCCGTCAGCAAGTCTCTGTGCAAGATTTTTCCACTGGTCAAAGCTTTCATCCACAGTACCGATAATAGGCACAACCGGCTCATTGACAAGCCCATAGCCCAAAATTACGGGTTCATCGGCATAACGTCTTGCAATTTCAGTCCAAAGCGCGTCAAGCCTGTTCTGATTCTCAATGTCCAGCCACAAATCCATGCCGTTGCCTTGTGACTGGAATCCGCCCTGCGGGTAGTGCATATTAAGAACCAGCTTCATTCCGTATTTTTTTGCCCATCGGATGTTCATGTCAAGCCAACCGAATCCGCTTTCCTTATAAGTATACGGGTCAGTGTCTTCCTCAAAAAGTCTGTAATTGAGGTAAAAACGCACGGAATTAAATCCCAATTCACGCAATTCCGCATAACTGCTTTCCGTATGATGGGTAAGCACAGGATTTGGCGGATTATCCCAGACACAATTCCCGAAAGCCATACCCTTAACCGTGTACGGTTCGCCGTTGGAATCAATAAGAAGCCGCCCGTCCGTATGCAAAAAGCCTGTGTCGTCCGGATATAGAACATCAACAGTTTGTTTGCGGATAATAAGATCAAACACCGTTACCTGTCGGAATTCCGTATCAAAATCGGTCTGTTCGGTATTCAGCAAAAAATTCTTCAATTGCATAAGCGGAACACTGTCCGGAACCGCACCCGCCGATACGGGGAGAATGCTGTTTGTAAATATGACAGCAAGCAATATCAGCATTGCTTTTATTTTTTTTACGGTCATTTACAGCACCCCTTTCAATTATAGTAAGTAACGCCAACCCCGAACGGGCTTAGCCCGTTCGGGGTTGGCGCGCGCATTTGTGTGCGAAGTCCGGGCAAAGCCCAGACCGTAACCGTCAGAAACAGCTTGCATATTCAGATTATTGA
Organism: Oscillospiraceae bacterium; assembly: GCA_031271475.1. GTDB lineage: Bacteria > Bacillota > Clostridia > Oscillospirales > Ruminococcaceae > JAISVP01. Next base: position 5,031 of record JAISVP010000103.1, read on the forward strand.
AAGCAACGGGGGTTATCTAAGATACATAACAAGAGCAAGCACATCCTTTATATCCACCATCGTATCGGAATACACATCAGCCACTTTTAACTGTGCGGGAACCAGTCCCCTTTTGTCAATAAGAAATTCCGCAAGCACTACAACGTCCGCAATTGTAACCTCTCAGTCCAAATTAACGTCCCCGACATTATACTGGTCACTCCCTATGGGCACAACACCCTCAATTACACCGTAATATGCGGGTTTTGCCTGAAAATCGCCGTCAAACAGCAGCGGCTTGCGGTCGCCCCGCCATGATGTCGCATCGTCCGTACCCCAGAAAACTACCGCCGTAAGATTCTCACCGTTCGGATGGTTCATACGTGAGTCACGGATACCCTCAAACAGTTCTTGGTAAAGCTGTCCCTGCGTGTTAATATCATAATCTACCGCATCATTCAAAGACAGTTCAGGATTAATTGTCATGTCAAGCTCGGTAATATGCACTTCAAGACCTGTGTAAAGGAACACGTCAAGCGCTTCCTTAAAGGAAGCCGGAGTCGGGAAGCTCGTATCCAAATGAGCCTGCATACCAATTCCGTCAACATTGCCGCTTTCCTTTAAAGACAGCATTTTTTCTGCAATTTTATCACGTTTTGCCGGAATATACTCGTTAAAGTCATTGTAGAACAGCTTACAGTCCTCAGGAGCGTACATACGCGCGAATTCAAAAGCGTCGTCAACAAAGCTGTCATCGCCGTAAATCATTGCCCAAGGCGACAGCTCGTTATCCACACCCTCGCCCCACCAGCCGGCGTCACGCAGGTTACCGTCATCTTTATAAACCTCGTTAACAACGTCCCATGCGTAAAATTCAACGTCCGGGAATTCCGTTTGCACCAGTATCATTGTATTTTTAATATAAATTTCTAATCTTTCACGCAAAACTTCCTTGCTTACAGCCTGACCGCCGATGTCAAAGTTTTCGCGGAAGAACCATGTCGGGGTCTGTGCGTGCCATAAAAGGCAGTGACCGCGTACGGGGAGTCCGTTGTCCTGAGCGAACTGCAGCATTTTCCTTGCATCCGCGTTAAGACGTACCTGAGGTTCACCGGCTGTTACTGTTGCGGCTTGGTCGAGTGTATAATTGGGCTTTAACTCGTTGCCCATAGTCAGAGTGTTATAATGCTTAAGGAACAGTGCCTGACGTGCTTTTGAATCGAGGTCACTGGATCCTGCCGCACCGCCGACAGTGAAATATCCGTCATAAACGTCTTTAATACCGTCAATATCTTCCTGTATGCTATCGCTTACGGATTTCACCGAAACATCGTCAACATAGTAAGAGACTGTGTTTTCAATTCCGGGATTCGGATTGTAAGCGGGCTGTATATAAAGTTTCAATCCCGCCGCGCCTGCCGGAACGGTAGATTTGCCGGAAACTTCAGTCCATACACCCTTTTGAACCGTCACCGCGCCGGTCATTGACGGATACAGAGTGTCAACACCGACAACACATTCCAATGAAATATCGAAACCCTGCGTAT
>JAISVP010000146.1 GCA_031271475.1 Oscillospiraceae bacterium
GCCCGCCGGGGCTCCCGGCTGCCCGCGGGGGCTTCCCCGCCGCGGCATATGTCTTAATATGTTTCTTAACTGCCGCGTTAACAATAATGTTGCGGCGGTTTAAAACCAAATTGGTACAGAAACCGCGTTTGCCCGCCGGGGCTCCCGGCTGCCCGCGGGGGCTTCCCCGCCGCGGCAGTTAAGTTCCGTTTTTGGGCGTATGCCGCGATACGCCCGCCGGAGCTCCCGGCTGCCAGCGGCGGCTCGCCGCTTAAAGCATCCAGATAGTTTCGGCGTAGTCAGTAACGGCACGGTCGGCGGAGAAAACACCCGCACCCGCAATATTATTAAGAGACATTTTAGTCCATTTACGCTTATTTGAATAGAGTTCGGAAGACAGTTTCTGTGCGGCACGGTAAGAATCGAAGTCTGCAAGCACCATATACGGATCGACTTTAGTAAGCGAATCCACAATTTCGGTAAACTGCATACCGTTTATACCCTGTTTCATCCTGTCAATTGCGGCTTTTACCGTACTGTTATTATTATAATAGTCCATCGGACTGTAGCCCATAGATCTTTTCAAAGCGGCTTCTTCGGCAGTCATTCCGAAGATAATAATATTCTCATCGCCGACCGCTTCCTTAATTTCCACGTTTGCCCCGTCAAGAGTTCCCAAAGTCACAGCCCCGCCGAGCATAAGTTTCATATTGCCTGTTCCGGACGCTTCCGTTCCGGCAAGCGATATCTGTTCCGATATATCGCTTGCGGGCATAAGGTGTTCAGACAGCGTAACCCTGTAATCCTCAAGGAAACAAATCCTGAGTTTTTCAGAAACCGCGGGATTTGCGGCAATTTCTTCCGAGAGCGCCCAAATAAGCTGTATAATTTTCTTGGCAAGGTAATAAGACGGCGCGGCTTTTGCGGCAAAAATAAAGGTTTTAGGAATATAATGCATATTAGGATTTTCAAGCAGCATATTGTAATCGGCAATAATATTAAGAGCGTTAAGGTGCTGACGTTTATACTCATGCAGACGCTTAACCTGCACGTCAAACACGCTGTCCGGATTCAGTTTAACACCGTTTCCGAGGGAATTAATATAACTGTTAAACGACGTTTTGTTCCCGCGTTTAATTTCGGCAAGTCTTTCAAGGACTTCCGCGTCATTGCTGTAAACGCACAGTTTCTTAAGTTCCGACGCATCCTTTGTGAACTTCGGCCCGATTAAATCGTCAAGCAAAGAAGCAAGGAACGGGTTCGACTGTAAAAGCCACCGTCTGTAAGCTATCCCGTTGGTAACGTTTTTGAATTTAGCGGGTGTGTCATTGTACTGGTCTGTGAAAACGTCATGCTTAATAATTTCGGAATGGAGCTTGGACACGCCGTTCACACTGTGGCTTGCGGCAACGCAAAGAGACGCCATATGAACTTTATTGTCCTTTATTATGGACATACGCGCGACTTTAGCGTTATCTCCGCTGTGATCCATAAGGTTCTTGCAGTAGCGGTTATTTATTTCGACAATGATATCAAAGACTCTGGGCTGAACTTCCTTAAGGAGGTCGACATCCCATTTTTCCAGTGCCTCCGCCATAACGGTATGGTTGGTATAAGCGAAAGTATTCGTAACGATATGCCATGATTTTTCCCAGCTGTAGCCGCAGTCGTCAAGGAAAATACGCATAAGCTCGGCAATCGCAAGCGTAGGATGCGTGTCATTGATATGGATAGCGACTTTCTCGTGGAGGTTGTCGAGCGTACCGTAAACATCCATATGGTTGTTAACAATATCGCCCACAGACGCCGCGCAGAGGAAGTACTGCTGACGCAGTCTTAAAGACTTGCCCTCACGTGTTTCGTCACTGGGGTAAAGGACTTTAGAGATAGCGTTTGCCATTTGGTTCTGGGCATACTCGCCGCTTACGAACCGTTTGGGGTCGAACTGACCGGGTTTGGCAATCCACAGTCTTAAAACGGACACACCTTTAGTATCGTATCCGGACACATACATATCGTAAGGAATCGCTCTTACGGTAGTGTAATTCACATGGCGCACCATATAGTGACCGCTGTCCCATTTCTGGTCGAGTTCCCCGTCAAAATTGACATCAATAGCAATTTCTGGCTTAGCGTCAAGCCAAACGCCGCCGCCGGGCAGCCAGTCGTCCATCTCCTCTTCCTGCCAGCCGTTTTCGAGTTTTTGTTTAAAAATGCCGTATTCGTAGCAGATAGAATAGCCCATAGCGGGATAACCCTTAGTAGCCAGACCGTCAAGATAGCAGGCGGCAAGTCTGCCGAGGCCGCCGTTGCCCAGACCGGCATCGGGTTCGCATTCATAGATACTTGAGAGGTTCACATTAAACCCCGTCAGCATTTCCTTTACATCCTGATGGAGATCGAGGTTAAACAGACTGGTTTTAAGAGACCGTCCCATAAGGAATTCTATAGACAGGTAATAGACCTGTTTTTTACCGTTTGAGTGAGTATTTGTCATAAACGAATGCCGCTTGTCCTTGAGCATACCGACGACCATTTTTGAGAGGGTATTATAGATTTGCTTAGACGACGCTTCATCCGGCGAAACATTAAAATCAGTTTGTAAAAGCTCAATAAAATCCTGCCTCATGGTATCTTTAGTAAATTTTTTACGCATAACCGTTTCTCCGTTCATTTGTTTTTTGGATATGTGCGGAAGAGCAATTCCCACAGACTGGGGGATACAAAAGCCAACATATGTAATCTATTATACACTATATTTCATACTTTTTCAAGTGCATTTTATTATTTTTTTTAAAGCCCTTATTTTATTGTTAAAAACCACTAAATTTAATACATCCGGAAGCCTTGATTTTGTGCATTTCTATAAAATGTTTTTTTACCTATTGACATTTTTTATTTTGTATTATATAATATGTATTTAGGCACGTGTGCCGCAGGCTTTTTATGGAATTGCATTCCACAAAAACCGCCGGAACACGGTGCGGATTAAAAAAAGGTTTATTGAAGATATGGCATTTGAAGGACTTTCAGAAAAATTAGGATCGGTATTCAAGAAACTTCGGGGACGGGGCAGACTGAATGAAACCGATGTAAAAGAGGCAATGCGTGAAGTACGTCTTGCACTGCTTGAAGCGGACGTAAGCTACAAAGTGGTAAAAGAATTTGTCGCAAAGGTATCCGAACGCAGTACAGGCGAAGATGTTATGACCAGTCTTACACCCGCACAGCAGGTGATAAAGATTGTTAACGAAGAACTGATTTCGCTCATGGGCGATGCGAATTCCCGGATTAATTTCCCGTCAAAGCCGCCGTGCACAGTAATGCTGTGCGGATTGCAGGGGTCGGGAAAAACCACCCACGCGGCGAAACTTGCCGGGCATTTTAAGCGTGAAGGGCACCGTCCGTTACTGGTCGCGTGTGATATATACCGACCCGCCGCTATTGAACAGTTACAGGTTGTCGGGGATAAAGCGAATGTAAAAGTGTTTGAACTCGGGCAAACCAACCCTGTTGAAATTGCGGAAAAGGCCGTGGCATACGCAAAAGATTACGGATTTGACGCGGTTATACTGGATACGGCGGGCAGACTGCATATTGACGAAACGCTTATGGATGAGTTAAAAAACATCAAGGCAAAAGTTTCGCCGTCTGAGATTATGCTTGTGGTAGACGCAATGACCGGACAGGACGCGGTTAATGTTGCGGAAAGTTTTGACAGTGCATTGGGAATTGACGGCATTATAATGTCTAAATTAGACTCGGATACACGCGGAGGAGCGGCGCTGTCCGTGCTGTCGGTAACGGGAAAGCCGGTAAAATTTGTCGGAACAGGCGAGAAGCTTGACGATTTTGAACTGTTTCATCCGGAAAGAATGGCGTCAAGAATCCTTGGCATGGGTGACGTGCTGACACTTATAGAACGTGCCGGGGATGTTATCAGCGAAAACAGTGCCAAGAAACTGGCACAAAAGCTTGAACGCAGCAGATTTGACATGAACGATCTGCTTGAGCAGATGGTACAGATACAGAAAATGGGCTCGATTAAACAGATACTCGCAATGCTCCCGAAAGTTGGGAATAAGGTAAATGACTTTGATGTTGACGAAAGCATTATGACACGCACACGGGCGATGATAACGTCAATGACGCTGAAAGAACGTGCAAAACCGTCGATAATAAATCCGTCACGGAAACGGCGGATAGCCTCCGGAAGCGGTACAAAAGTCGAAGATGTCAACCGCTTGCTTAAGCAGTACGACGAGATGCTGAAAATCATGAAGAAGTTCGGTATAAGCGGCGGCAAAATGAACCGCAAAGCAATGAAAGACCTTATGAATTCAGTCCAGTTCTAAGCCGGCGGGAAACCGATGATTCGGCGCAGCCCGCCCCCGCGAGCCGCCGGCGGGCAAACGCGGGATATGTCCCTACACGCTTTTTGACCGCCGCGGTAACAATAATGCTGCGGCGATTCAGAAATATACAGGCACAGAAAACGCAATATGCCCCCGGCGGCTCGCCGGCGCCGCTATAAATTGCCTTTAAAAGGGTATTATATAGAAATAAAACAAATAAAATTAAAAGGAGAAAGAAATGGCAGTAAAAATAAGATTAAGAAGAATGGGAGCAAAAAAGAACCCGTTTTACAGAATTGTAGCGGCGGATTCGAGGTACCCGCGCAACGGCAGGTTTATTGAGGAATTAGGGTATTACGACCCGACACAGGAACCGACCGTTGTAAAGGTTGACAAAGAGAAAGTTCAGAAATGGATTTCAAACGGAGCAATCCCGACTGACACCGTTAAAAGAATAATCAGCATCTGAATTCGGCGGGAATGTCTTAGGGAATATTTTTCGGGAGGAACGAATGAAAGAATTACTGTTCGCAATTATAGAAGATCTGGTAAACAAGCCTGAATCCGTGCATATAACGGAAGAAAAGAATGAAGACGAGGGGACGCTGCGTCTTACCCTGAATGTGGCAAAAGACGATATGGGGCGTGTAATCGGAAAGCAGGGAAAAATCGCAAAGGCAATCCGTACAATAGTGTATGCGGCGGCGGCTCGGAACGGCTTTAAAGCCTCCGTGGATATAGAGGAAAATGCGGCTTAAGTATTTTGACAGCGCCGCATCTTCGGAGGTTTGCGAAAACGCGTTTAAGGCATTGGTAATGCTGACTGAAAAGTGTTTCGCAAATCCGTCCTCACTGCACGGACTCGGTGCGGCGGCAGACAGAGTTATAGCAATCTCCCGTGAAATTATAGCAAAAACGCTTTCCTGTGAAAACGGGGAGGTCTTTTTCACGTCCTCGGCAACTGAATCCAACAACATTGCGCTCTTCGGAACGGCAAAAAAGTTCGGACGCAGGAAGAAACGCATCGTGACTTCAGCGGTGGAACACCCGTCCGTAATGAGCTGTATGACGCGGCTTACGGAGGACGGATTTGAGATTGTAAAAATCGCGCCGACCCGTGAAGGGCTGATCCGTGCGGAAGATATAATAAACGCCGTAAATGAGAACACCTGCCTTGTGTCACTTATGCTTGTGAACAATGAAAACGGGTATATTCTGCCTGTCCGGGAAGTTTTCAGCTGCATTAAGCAGATTTACCCGGATACGGTAACGCATTGCGATGCGGTTCAGGCAGATATGAAACTTCCGGTAAATGTCCGTGATTTAAGAGCGGATTTGCTATCGGTAAGCGCGCACAAGATACACGCACCCCGCGGCACCGCGGCGCTGTATATGCGAAAAGGGCTGAATCTTCGACCTTTGATGTACGGGGGCGGACAGGAATCGGGCATAAGACCGGGCACGCCGCCGGCGGCATTGATAGGGGCATTCGGCGCGGCAGTGGAATTCCTTGAACCGACGCTTAAGCAGCGGTATGAACACGCGGAATCCATGCGGAACTGTCTGCTTGAGAATCTTACGGACTTCACGCTTAATTCCCGCGGGGAATGTTCGCCGTACATTGTGAATTTCTCGGCGGGGGAGAAGCCGTCGGAAGTAATGCTGCATTTTTTAGAGCGCGACGGATTTTATCTGTCTTCGGGCTCGGCGTGTTCCAAAGGCGGCAAACACAGATCGATTGCCCAATTCGCGCCGCAGACATTTTCACATGCACTCAGAGTAAGTTTTGCACACAGCACAGAAATAGAGGATGTGCGTGAACTTGCAAAGGCAATCAATGCGGCGGCGGGCTAAAACTTGTGCAATATGCACAAAAACACGGGCTGTTTTTTGTGAATTCCTATAAATTTTAACAAAACAGTAAATAATCCTTGACATTCATCAAAGTTATGTGATATAATAATATACTGTTTCGGCTCATGCCGGGAAGTTGTAAAAATGACACAGCCGTTTCTGACGGCTGCGGTTCGGACTTTGTCCGGGAATCCGTACGCATTTGCGTGTGCCGGTAAGGACGGGCTTTGCCCGGAAATCCGTACGCGTTTGCGTGCGTTGGTAAGGACGGGCTTTACCCGTTCGGGTTTGAAAATTACTATCATACGGGAGGTTTCTACATGGTAAAAGTTACGCCTAAGCGATTGGGAAGGAACATCCGAATGAATTTCGGCAAGATAAACGAAGTGCTTGAAATGCCGAACTTAATAGAAGTCCAGAAGAATTCTTACAAATGGTTCAGGAACGAAGGGTTAAAAGAAGTCTTCCGCGATATATCGTCGATTACGGACTACAACGCGAATCTTGTGCTTGACTTTACGGGCTACAGAATAGAAGATACTCCCAAATATACAATTGAAGAATGCAAAGAGCGCGACGTAACCTATGCCGCGCCTTTAAAGGTTACGGCAACTTTGCAGAACAGGGAAACCGGATATATCAAAGAAAGTGAAATATATATGGGCGATTTCCCGCTTATGACAGACAGCGGGACTTTCGTCATTAACGGTGCGGAACGTGTAATAGTATCTCAGCTTGTACGTTCCCCGGGCGTCTACTATGCGGTAGAAAAGGACAAGACCGGTAAGGATCTGTTCAAGTCTACGGTAATTCCGAACCGCGGAGCATGGCTTGAATACGAAATGGATTCCAATGACGTGGTGTATGTAAGGATTGACAAGAACCGTAAAATACCCATTACCACGTTTGTTCGCGCGCTCGGAGTAAGTTCGGACGAACAGATCGAAGCGATTTTCGGTGAGGACGACAGACTGAAACAGACCATGCTTCAGAAGGACGCCACAAAGACTGTAGATGACGCGCTGATGGATGTTTATTCAAAGATGAGACCGGGCGAGCCGCCGACTGTCGAAGGCTCGCAGACAATGATTAACAATCTGTTCTTTGACGCAAGAAAATATGACCTGTCAAGGTTCGGAAGATACAAATACAATAAAAAGTTAGCTCTTTCCGCGCGTCTTGAGGGAAAGACCCTGACGCGTCCGGTTATAAACGTGATGACAGGGGAACTTTTTGCGGATGCCGGGGAAACGGTTACCGCCGAAAAAGCGTTTGAAATTGAGCAGTCCGGCATATCGGAAGCATATGTCAACGCTCAGGTAAAAGAATACTTCCTTAACGAAAAGGGCGAAACTTACGCCAGAATGGTGGAAAAGGAAGTAAAAATACTCGGAAACGGTATGGTGGATATAAAACGCTATATCGATTTTGATGTTAAAGAATACGGAATTAACGAAATGGTACCGTTTAAGGTGCTTAAGGAAATACTTGAAGTATTCCGTGAACCGGATGAACTCAGGGAGGCACTGAAAGCCAAAGCCGATGAATTAGTTCCCAAACACATCGTGCTTGACGATATTTTCGCGAGTATCAGCTACTTTTTGGGACTGTGTTCGGGCATAGGGGAAATTGACGATATCGACCATTTAGGCAACAGAAGAATACGCTCCGTCGGGGAACTGCTGCAAAATCAGTTCAGAATAGGCTTTGCAAGACTCGAACGTGTCGTAAGGGAAAGAATGAATATCCAGTCCCAAGATATGGAAACGCTTACTCCGCAGATGCTTGTAAACATCCGTCCGGTAACAGCGGTAATCAAGGAGTTTTTCGGATCTTCGCCGCTGTCGCAGTTTATGGATCAGACCAACCCGCTGTCGGAACTTACGCACAAACGCAGACTTTCCGCATTAGGCCCGGGCGGACTTTCCCGTGACCGCGCCGGATATGAGGTGCGTGACGTTCATTACAGCCATTACGGCCGTATGTGTCCGATAGAGACCCCGGAAGGCCCGAATATCGGACTTATATCGTATCTTGCGTCTTTTGCAAGAATTAACAAATACGGATTTTTAGAAGCGCCCTACAGAAGAGTCAACAAAGAAACCGGCGTAATTACAAGCGAAATAGTCTATATGACAGCCGATGCCGAGGATAACTTTGTTGTTGCGCAGGGAAATCAGGAAATAAGTGAAGAAGGCAAATTCCTTAACCCGAAAGTAACGGCAAGATACCGTGATAAGATTATTGAGTGCAACCGTGCGGACGTTGACTTTATGGACGTTTCGCCAAAAATGGTTGTATCCGTGGCAACGTCAATGATTCCGTTTTTGGAAAATGACGACGCAAACCGCGCTCTTATGGGCAGTAACATGCAGAAGCAGGCAGTTCCTTTGCTGAAAGCCGAAAGTCCGATAGTCGGAACCGGCATGGAATACAAAGCGGCAGTCGACTCCGGCGTATGCATACTCGCGGTTGAGGACGGCACAGTAACGTCAGCGTCCGCGTCCCTTATAAAGGTGGCAGGCGATTCCGGCGGGGAAAAATCTTACAAACTTACTAAATTCACACGTTCCAACCAAGGCACCTGTATAAATCAGCGTCCGATTGTAAACGTTGGCGACAAAATAAAGAAAGGCGACGTGCTTGCGGACGGGCCGGCAACGGAGAACGGCGAAATCGCACTTGGTAAAAATGCCCTTATCGGTTTTATGACATGGGAAGGGTATAACTACGAGGATGCCGTACTTCTTAACGAAAAGCTGGTGAAAAATGACGTATTCACATCTATTCACATTGAGGAATACGAAACGGAATGCCGTGACACGAAATTAGGCCCGGAAGAAATCACACGCGATATCCCCAATGTCGGGGACGAATCCACGAAATCACTTGATGAGGAAGGCATTATCCGCATAGGCGCGGAAGTCCGCGGAGGTGATATACTTGTCGGGAAAGTGACCCCCAAAGGGGAAACGGAACTGACGGCGGAGGAACGTCTGCTGCGTGCGATATTCGGCGAAAAAGCCCGTGAAGTCCGCGACAATTCATTGAAAGTGCCCCACGGGGAATCCGGCGTGGTGGTTGACGTACGCAAATTTACACGTGATAACTGTGACGAATTAAGCCCGGGCGTGAACATGATCGTAAGGGTTTATGTAGCCCAAAAGCGTAAAATCTCGGTCGGCGACAAGATGGCGGGACGTCATGGGAACAAAGGCGTTGTTTCCAGAATTCTCCCTGAAGAGGATATGCCGTTCCTTCCGGACGGCACGCCGCTTGACATCGTGCTTAACCCGCTGGGCGTTCCGTCACGTATGAATATAGGGCAGGTATTTGAAGTTCATTTAGGCATGGCGGCACGCCGGCTTGGATGGAAAATTATGACGCCGGTGTTTGACGGTGCGCTTGAAGAAGACATCCGTGCGTGCTTTAAGGCGGCGGGCTGTGATGAGGACGGAAAAACCGTGCTTTATGACGGCCGTACCGGGGAAGCGTTTGACAGCAGGGTCACTGTGGGATATATGTATTATCTCAAACTGCACCATTTGGTAGACGATAAAATCCACGCACGTTCCGTAGGCCCGTACTCGCTGGTAACACAGCAGCCGCTGGGCGGTAAGGCACAGTTCGGCGGACAGAGATTCGGAGAGATGGAAGTTTGGGCGCTTGAAGCATACGGCGCGGCATATACGTTGCAGGAAATTCTTACCGTAAAATCGGACGATACAGTCGGACGCGTCAACACCTATGAAGCGATTGTAAAGGGCAATAACGTCCCGCGTCCGGGCATACCGGAAGCGTTCAAAGTGCTTATTAAGGAATTGCAGTCACTGGCGCTTAACGTAAGAGTGCTTGACGGGGAAGACAAGGAAATTGACTTAAAACTGAGCTTTGAGGATGACGACAATATAATTCCGCAGCCAGTTTCCCCGGCGGAAGATTCGATAGACTATGCGGAAGAATATGTTGACGACGGTCTGTCGGATGCCGGATTCTCAATTGAGGATGCCGATGATGACGACGGATACGCCCTTCCGGAAGACGATCCGATGTTCCCGGTGGAGGATTTTGCCGGAGAAGACGATGATCTTTAGCGTGAGCAGCGGGGTGCGTTAACAATAATGTTGCGGCGATTCAGAAAATGCACAG
>JAISVP010000155.1 GCA_031271475.1 Oscillospiraceae bacterium
CGTCCGCCGCGCCTTTTGTGATTTTGGACTGCGGCAGTTTGTTTTTGAGCGTGTTTTTTTGGCGCGGGTCAGCGGAGCCGGTCACACGCATTGCCTGATAAACATAAGAACGTCCGGAAAGCGGATCGCGGATTGCACCGCCAAGACACGTAGCCGCACCTCCGAAAGGCTCAATCTCCGTAGGATGATTGTGCGTTTCATTCTTAAACATCAACAGCCAGTCCTCATCCACACCGTCAACATCCACGGTGATTTTTACGGAACAGGCATTTATTTCATCACTTTCGTCCAAATCTTCCAGTTTTCCGTCTGCCTTAAGTTTCTTAGACGCAACAGTCGCTAAGTCCATAAGTGTAACCGGTCTGTCTGACAAACCAAGTTCTTCCTTTACACTTAAGTATTCTTTATAAGTTTCCCGAATTTCCTTGTCTTCTATTGTAACATCCTTAATATTTGTGAGGAATGTAGTATGCCGGCAATGGTCTGACCAATAAGTGTCAATAACACGCAATTCCGTAACAGTCGGTTCACGGCGTTCTTTGCGGAAATATTCACGGCAGAATTGTATGTCAGCAAGATCCATAGCAAGCGAATAATCCGTAATTACAGCGGCCAGTTCCCTGTCCGTAGAATCAATAAATCCATATAAACGCCGTATTGCAGACGGTTTACCGTATTGCGAATCATTAACCGAACTCGGCATGGGTGATGTTTCATGCATTTCTATAGGGTTAATGATGTAAGATTTAATTTTTTCTGTTTGGTAATCCGAAAGACTTCCCTCAAGAATATAAACACGTGTATTTCTGACATGGCACCGCTGTTTCTGAGTAAGGATTTGTATACACTGTTCACAGCTGTCAGATCTTTGATCAAATTGCCCGGGCAATAATTCCGCAGCAAAACAAACCCCGTTAAATTCCGGAAGTGATTCATATGTCAGGTCAACTTGAGGTTCTGAAAACACGGTATCTTTTGCTGCTTCAAAATCCTCCTGTGAGATATCCCAGACATCATATCTGTTAAGTATCCGGATGTTTTGGAGTTCAGCTATCCTTAACGCCGTCTTCAAATCACTCAATAAGGCTGTTGATTCAGCGGCATATTGGTGTTTTTTTTCAACATAAATGGTGTAAACAGTCATAATTCCCCCACGGCACAGTTTTTTTCACAGTTTGTGATTTTAACATTCACGGTCTGATTTTCAGTTAGTTTTTTCACGCTTTGAATTTTTACAAGGGTATAATTCGGTGTATGTCCCAAATTATTTTGCTCAACAAGTACGGGAAAAGTCTTTCCAATTTGTTCCTTTATGTGTTTGCCGGCAAGAGTGTCGGAAAGTTCGGAAATAATCTTTACGCGCTGTTTTTTTACAGTTTCGGAAACCGCGCCGGAAAATCCTGCCGCCGCAGTGCCCGGACGCTGTGAGTACGGAAAAACATGTATTTTAGAAAATCCGACAGTCTGTGCAAAATCCACAGTTTCAACAAAATTCTTATTTGTTTCTCCGGGAAACCCTACAATAATATCAGTCGTGACAGAACAGTTCTTAAAGTTTGCACGCAACTTTCCAACAGTATCAGCAAAGAATTCCGGAGTATAACGCCTGCCCATTGATGTCAATACAGCAGCACTGCCGCTTTGGAGCGGCAGATGAAAGTGAGGACATAATCCTTTAATGTTTTTTAATGCACCTATGAGAGAATCCGTAAGCAGATCCGGCTCTAAAGAACTTAAACGTATACGCTCTATACCATGAATTCCGGCACAGACCTTTACTGCGTCATTTAAACTGGCTGATGTCAAATCCATGCCGTAAAGCCCTAAATTTATACCTGTTAAAACCAATTCTTTATATCCGCCCGCAGCGAACATTCCTGCTTCTTTTGCAATGCTTTCAATTGGTTTTGACCGCACGGGACCTCTGGCATACGGAATAATACAGTACGCACAAAAACGCTCACACCCATCCTGTATCTTGATAAATGCACGGGTATGTCCGATGAAATTGCTGCAAGTGAGATCTTCGTATTCTTCACTGTTGCCGTAAGGCTCTATCTTTACGGTTTGACTGACGTTGTTTTCGATTGCATTATTAACCAATTCTAACAGTTTTAATCGGTCTTTAGTTCCTGTAACAATGTCCGCATCAGACAAAATACCCGTCAGATCCGGTGAAACCTGCGGGAGACAACCTGTCAGCACTATAAGCGCCGTTGGAAAAGCAGATCTTAATGATCTTAACTGCCGTCGGGTTTTGGCATTGGCATTTGATGTTACAGTACAGGAATTCACGATAAAAATATCTGCCTGTGCTTTTTCTTCGGCAAAGTCATATCCGTCCTGCATAAACAATTCCCTGAGCACTTGTGTTTCATACTGATTTACTTTACAGCCAAAGGTAATAAAATACACTTTTGACTTCTTTAGCGGCTGATTTTTATTTGGCATAGGTTCACATACCTTACAACTTTGGGATTTTAATTAAAATCAGAAGCCCTGCAATAAGAACAAACACAGCGGCTCTTATAAAATCAACGCCGTAATTCTCAATAAAGACTCTGTTTTTAAACGCTTTTATATGATACACTACTATTTCATTACCGTCCATTCGTATCCTGTTTGCCTGTCTTTCATGTATACTGTTCAGAGCACGTTTGTTATAGGTTATGCGTTCAGTTTCATCAAAATAAACCACAGTTGGATAGTAAGCGGTAATATTCTGGAAAAACCGTTCCAATTTACCGGCATAATAAAATGATTTAGCTGTAAAATCAAGCATGGTACCGATAATCCGTATACCGAATGCGCGGCAAATCAGTCCTCTTAAAGCCGTATAGACGCCCGCGGCAAGAAACAATGCCCCGAGCGTCACATTGAAGTAATCAATCATCATACGGAATACATACATAAACAAAAGTTCCTTTTTACAGTTAACAGCAAAGCAACCTCTGATTAACAAATGTCAACTGATTTTAATAGCCCATCCCGCCTGGCGGCATTGCAGCGGCAGGGGTTTCTTCCGGAATGTTTGCAACAAGGCTCTCAGTTGTAATAACCATAGAAGCAACGGATGCCGCATTTTCCAGTGCTGAACGCGTAACCTTTGTAGGGTCAACAATACCTGCGGGAATCATATCGGCATATTCTTCCTTGTAAGCATCAAAACCGTAACCGGGTTTACGTGAACTCTTAATATTTTCGATGATTACGCTGCCCTCTAAACCTGCGTTTGCCGCAATCTGACGTACAGGTTCTTCAAGTGCTTTAAGGACAATCTGTGCCCCTGTTTTTTCATCGCCTTCAAGATTCGGTATCATTTTTTCTACAGAAGGCATTGCATTAATAAGCACCGTGCCGCCGCCTGCAACTATACCTTCCTCAACAGCAGCCCTTGCCGCAGAAAGAGCATCCTCAATCCTGAGTTTCTTCTCTTTCATCTCAATTTCCGTAGCTGCTCCTACTTTTATAACACCCACACCGCCTGCTAATTTTGCAAGTCTCTCCTGAAGTTTTTCTTTGTCGTAATCGGAAGTAGTGTTCTCAATTTGATTTTTAATCTGATCTATCCTGTTTTTAATTTCTTCAGAAGAACCGCCTCCGGTTACTATTATTGTATTCTCTTTTTGGGCGATAATCTGGTTGGCACGTCCAAGCAGATCCACTGTAGTTTCTTTCAGTTCAAGTCCTAAATCAGAAGTGATAACCTTGCCTCCTGTCAGTACAGCAATATCTTCAAGCATTTCTTTACGTCTGTCACCGAATCCCGGAGCTTTTATGCCTACACAAACGAAAGTTCCTCTTAACTTGTTAAGAATAATTGTGGTAAGTGCTTCGCCTTCAATATCTTCAGCAATAATCACAAGTTTCTTACCGGACTGTATGATTTGTTCGAGTAAAGGCAGAATTTCCTGTATAGAGGAAATTTTCTTATCAGTAATCAGAATATAAGCATCATCGACAATTGCTTCCATTTTCTCGGAATCAGTTACCATATAAGGCGTTATATACCCACGATCAAACTTCATACCCTCAACGACTTCACTGTAGGTTTCTGCGGTCTTGCTTTCCTCAATAGTTATAACTCCGTCTGCTTTTACTTTTTCCATTGCTTCAGCAACAAGTTTCCCGACTGTTTCGTCAGATGAAGAGATAGTGGCAATCCTCGCTATATCATCAGAACCTTTAATAGGATGTGAATTTTCAAGGATAGAATCCACTGCAACTTTTACCGCTTTTGCAATACCTTTTTTAACTATCATCGGATTTGCACCTGCCGCTATATTCTTCATACCCTCACGTATTAAAGCCTGTGCAAGCAAGGTAGCTGTGGTAGTACCGTCTCCGGCTGCATCATTTGTTTTTGTAGCAACCTCTTTAATGAGCTGCGCACCCATATTCTCATATTCGTCCTCAAGTTCAATTTCTTTTGCAATTGTAACTCCATCGTTAGTTATCAGCGGTGCACCGAACTTTTTGTCAAGTACGACATTACGTCCTTTCGGACCCAATGTAATCTTTACAGTATCAGCGAGTTTATCGACCCCAGTCTGTAATGCTTTCCTTGCTTCTTCACCATAAATTATTTTTTTTGCCATTGTGCTTTCTCTCCTTCTCAACTGCGACATTAAGCCGCCGTTTCTGTTTTCATCTTTCCACTTTTTCTTTACCGACAGGTATTGCACCGTATTCCGGTATACTAATTTAAAATTCACGTTTCTGTTTTTCTTAGCCGTTCCAAGTATCAGCACAGCAGACATCCATAAAAACTGAACTTTACTTCCTCAGCTTTTTTCGTTACTTTGTCAAAATCTTTGGTTTCTTTAGTTAAGGAACAAAGCATTACAGCAGAATTTTACCTTTATACAACAAAAATTCTACTGGCTGAAACAATAAAATTCAGTTTCCTGGAATGTCTATTGTTTTCTACTCAAAACGGAAAATACTAATAATACTGCACGAATCGACTTGCAACGCTGTGCGTACATTTCCCAAAACATGAACATAGGAAAACCAGCCGAAACTACAATACTGTAGCCCATGCGGCAGTATTTATTTTACAGATTAATACCAAAATTTACTCTTCTACAACAGCTAAAACATCTTTTTGACTGATCAGAATGAATTCTTCATCGCCGACTTTTACTTCAGTGCCTGAATACTTATTCATAAGCACCCTGTCACCGACTTTTAGTTGCATAACAACTTCCTTGCCATCAACAGTACCTCCGGGACCTATTGCTATTACTTCGGCTACCTGAGGTTTTTCTTTGGCCGACCCTGGCAAGATAATGCCACCTTTCGTAACTTCTTCCGGTTCAGTCATTTTTAAAACTACTCTGTCATCCAATGGTCTGATCTTCATAGTTTACCTCCTCATATATTTTATCATGTGTTGAAGTACAGTTAGCGACCATTAAAACTGCATATTATACATCTGCATAAACTGCAGTATATCATAGTACCTTTTTGTAACTCTTGAAAGGTCAATTAGCAGTCCTTGCACTCGAGTGCTAACTATCATCTTTAATATTCTAACAAATTTTCAAAAAAAATCAAGTCTATTTTGATCTCTAACACATTTTTTGTATATATGTACAAAAAATGTGCTTCTTAAAAGAAAATTATTGTGAAAAATCCCTAAAAAAAAAAAAAAACTTGACATGCTGTTTCTGTTCTGATATAATAAAAAACAGCAATTGGCATGACTCTATATTATTTTTTTATAGTTGCAGATCCTTTTTTGTGGAGCTTTTTGCATTCATTAGATTCTATACCCTTATAAATTACTGTTCGGCAAGATTGAAAATGCGAGTGTGCTGGAACTGGCAGACAGGCACGTTTGAGGGGCGTGTGTTTAGGCGTACGGGTTCAAGTCCCGTCACTCGCACCAGTATGACTAATCTTATAGGATTTGAGAAATCAAGTCCTGTAAGATTATTTTTTATCCCCC
>JAISVP010000104.1 GCA_031271475.1 Oscillospiraceae bacterium
TCTCCTTTTTTTAGTCCGCACTGTTTCTTTACCTCTTCGCTGTTTTCTTACCGGCGACCGGGGAGCCCCGGCGGGCTTATCGCGTTTTCTGTACCTGTGCATTTCTAAATCGCCGCAGCCGGGGAGCCCCGGCGGGCTTATCGCGTTTTCTATACATGTACATTTCTAAATCGCCGCAACCGGGAAGCCCCGGCGGGCATATTGCGTTTTCTGTACCTGTGCATTTCTAAATCGCCGCAACATTATTGTTAACGCGTCAGTTAAGAAACATATTTGGGCATATGCCGTGTTTGCCAGACGGGGCTCCCGGCTGTTTGCCACCGGCGGCTCGCCGAGCCGGCTTAAAAGAGAGACATTTGGTTTTCTTTGGCAAGGTCACCGAATGTACCGCATACGTCTAAAGCTTCAATAACGGATTTATTTACCCCGGAAGCGTCCGCAACATCCTCAACAGACAGATATCCGCCCTTTTGAGCGGCCTCATACAAGGCATATGCCGCCGTCTCACCCACTCCGCTTACCGACCCGAACGGCAATCTCAAAGAACCGTCCTCTATAACAAACTTCATAGCATGTGACTTATACAACTCCACATTAAGAAACCCGTATCCCCTGTGGAGCATTTCACTTATTATATACAGATTTTCAAATTCGGCATTTTCTTTTGACGTCCTTTCAAGACCCTTTTTCTTTAATTCCGATAAGCGTTTTTTTGCGGAAGCTTTTCCGCCCAGCGCTGACGTAGCATCAAAATCACCGTTTCTTACGGTAAAGTATGTTGAATAGAACTCCAACGGATAGTAAAGCTTAAACCATGCCAGTTTAATTGCCGCTATAACATACGCGGCAGCATGTGCTTTCGGAAACATATACTTAATTTTCAGACATGAATCAATATACCATTGCGGCACCCCGCAGTCTTTAAGCTGCTGCACAGTTTCAGGCGTGAATATCTTCTCCGCCTTGCCTTTCCGAGTAAACTCCATTATCTTGAACGCAAGTTTAGACTCGACTCCTTTGTAAATGAGATAAGTCATTATACTGTCACGTGTTCCGATTACCTCGCTTATAGTACAGGTTTTGGACTTAATTAAATCCTGCGCATTCCCAAGCCATACGTCAGTACCGTGCGAAAGTCCGGATATCTGCAGCAGATCGCTGAATTTTTTCGGCTTTGCGTCAAGCAGCATCTGTATGGTAAAACCCGTTCCCATTTCGGGTATACCCAGACTTCCTGTCCGGAAATCGCTGTCTTTAATCCCCATAACCCCCGCATCCGTCATAAGCTTAATAACCTTCGGATCAGTAGTAGGGACATCTTTAATCTTTATGCCCGTAAGGTCTTCAAGATGTTTGTAAAGAGTCGGAACAAAATGTCCGAGCTCATCAAGTTTCAGTATTGTATCATGAAGGGAATGGAAATCAAAATGCGTGGTAATCACATCGGAATCCGCAGCGTTTGCGGGATGCTGCACAGGGGTAAAATCGTATACTTCATACTCTTCCGGCACAACGACCATACCGCCCGGATGCTGTCCGGTAGTACGTTTTATCCCGGTACACCCGGCTGTAAGCATGTTTTCATCATCCTTTCCAAGTGCCATACCCACAGATTCAAGGTAATGTTTAACATATCCGTATGCCGTCTTATCAGCCACCGTACTGATTGTCCCGGCCTTAAATACATTCTCTTTGCCGAACAGCTGTTCGGTATATTTATGTGCCCTTGACTGATACTCCCCCGAGAAATTCAAGTCTATATCGGGTGCTTTGTCGCCGTCAAACCCAAGGAATGTTTCAAACGGAATGTCATGCCCTTCACGGGTCATATCCTCACCGCATCTGCACTTTTTCGGATCTAAGTCATACCCCGAACCGACAGAGCCGTCCGTAATAAACTCACTGAACTTGCACTTAGGACAAACATAATGCGGCATAAGCGGATTCACTTCCGATATTCCTGCCATAGACGCAACAAACGATGAGCCGACCGACCCTCTTGAACCCACGAGGTACCCGTTCTCTTCGGAATTTTTTACAAGCTTTCTGGCTATTATATAAAGACCCGCAAACCCGTGCTTAATAATTGCGTCCAATTCCCTTTTCAGTCTTTTTTCAACAATTTCCGGTAAATTTTCACCGTATATTTCCCTTGCGCGCTCATATGTTACGGTTTGCAGTTCCTCCTGTGCGTTTTCAATTTCCGGTGCGAATGTCCCTTTAGGAATCGGTCGGACATATTCCACCGTTTCGGCAATTTTATTCGGATTTGTTACAACAGTCCGGTATGCCGTTTCACCGTCAAGATAACTGAACTCGTCAAGCATTTCCCTTGTATTTCTGAAAAACAGCGGATTGGGACGGGTTGCGTCCGGCATTTTCTTGCTGCACAGCAAAATACTGCGGAATATTTCTTCACCTGCATCCATAAAATGCGCGTCACAGGCGGCAACCACAGGTATATTCAATTCTTCACCGAGTTTTACAATCTCAATATTTATTGCCTTTAAGTCATCCTCCGAGCTAACCGTACTGTTTTCAGACCACATTAAAAAACGGTTGTTGGCAATAGGCTGTATTTCAAGATAGTCAAAAAAACGTGCTCTGTCCGCAATTTCCTCATGCGGTCTTCCGCGCTTAATTGCCGTATAGACTTCACCGGCCTCACACGCACTGCCGAAAATCAGACCGTCACGGTGTTTTTGCAATACGGACTTAGGCATCAGCGGCCGTCTGTAAAAGTAATTTATATGGGAATAAGAAATCATTTTATACAAATTTTTAAGTCCGGTTTGGTTTTTAACAAGTATAATCTGATGATAGTATTTATGCTTTGAAGTTACCGTTTTATTAAGCGTTCCGTCCTCATTAAGACAGTCCTTATACGTCACATCATCCATAACATACGCTTCACATCCGTAAATAACCTTAAAATCCGTATCGGGATCTTCCTGCTTAATTTTCTCAAATTCATTCATAGCATCCGGGAATGCCTGTACCACGCCGTGATCCGTGATCGCGACGGCCTTGTGGCCCCCAGAATGCGCCCGCTTGATCAGCTTGCCGACGGGGGTCATAGCGTCCATCGCGGACATGTTGGTGTGCATGTGCAGCTCCACACGCTTTTCAGGGGCCTTGTCC
>JAISVP010000178.1 GCA_031271475.1 Oscillospiraceae bacterium
TAAGTGTAGGGTCTGAAAGAACTGTGCGCGTGAAAAGTTTTGATTTTGCTGCTTAGATCCTGTATAAAATCCTTATAATCAGCCAATATTACTGCATATTTCCGCCTTTGTCCAACAGAAAATCTGTCAATTAAAACAATAAAAGTTAAATTCTCCAAGAGGTTTACGGATGCCTTATTGAGAATTGTTAATAATTTGTTAACAGTATGTTAATTATGTGTTAATACTTTTAGTGTACAATGGATAGGGGAATATTTTATTGTTATACTCTTTTGCTATGCAGAAAAACTGCGTGCTTCGCTGAAACGCACACAAATGCACGGCATTGGAGCGGGTGCTGTAATTTATTTACGGTATTGATTAAAGAATGGGAGGGAAATTTTATGAATTATTATTGTAAACAGTGCGGGGCACAGTACACCAATCCTCAGGCAGTGGTGTGTATTAAATGTGGAACGGCAAGAGGAAAAGGGGATAGCTTTTGTAATAATTGCGGAAACCCGGTAGCTGAGGGGGCAGCGGTTTGTTTGAGCTGCGGATGTTCGCTGAAAACTTCTTCGTCGGTTCTCGGCATTTCTTCCACAGGTGCAAAATCTAAGCTTGTAGCGGGACTTTTGGGAATCTTTTTGGGGTCGCTTGGGATACATAATTTCTATCTCGGCAACACTCAAAGGGCTGTTCTTCAGTTGGTTCTGTCTGTTATCGGTTGGGCTTTATGCTGGCTTATTATCCCGGCACTTCTGCCTGCTGCAATGAGTATATGGGGACTTATTGAAGGTATCTATATATTGGTGGGCAAAATTGATACGGATGCTAACGGCAATCCGCTTGGGGACTGACAAACCGTTATTTGAAATTGGATGATGTGTACTGATTCGGCAGGTGAAACAGAAACTTTTCAGCTTCTGTTTCTGTTTTTCCTGCCGGAAGTGCCGTATTTCTTGCTGTCTGCAAGACGGGTGGCAATTATTTAAACCGAAAATCCTTTTAGACTGATTTTCAGCCTGTTTGGATTCGGAATTACTATATGAGGTGACGTGAAAATGACAATGACACAGAAAATTTTAGCCGCTCATGCGGAACTTGATGAAGTTAAGGCAGGGCAGCTTATAAACTGCAGATTGGACTTAGTACTTGGAAACGATGTCACAACTCCTGTAGCGGTGGATGAATTTAACCGCAATAGGTTTCATGAGGTTTTTGACGCAGAAAAAATTGCTCTGGTAATGGATCATTTCACTCCGAATAAGGATATAAAATCCGCACAGGGCTGTAAAAAATGCCGTGAATTTGCAGGAAAGTATGAAATAGAAAACTATTTTGACACAGGACGGATGGGTATAGAGCATGTTCTTATCCCCGAACGGGGTCTTGCCGCAAGCGGTGAATTGATTATCGGGGCAGATTCCCATACATGTACTTACGGTGCACTCGGAGCATTTTCTACGGGTGTGGGTTCTACGGATATGGCGGCGGGCATGGCTTCCGGTATGGCATGGTTTAGGGTGCCGTCCGCAATCCGGTTCAATATAACAGGAAAATTTAACAAAGGTGTGAGCGGTAAAGACTTAATTCTGCATATCATTGGTATGATTGGTGTTGACGGTGCTCTGTACAAATCTATGGAGTTCGGTGGAAGCGGATTGTGTAACCTGTCTATGGATGATAGATTTTGTATTGCCAATATGGCGATTGAAGCAGGTGCTAAAAACGGAATTTTCGATGTCGATGAAAAGACTCAGGCGTATATGAACGGGAAAGTAACACGCCCGTATACCGTTTATAAAGCGGACATACCGGAAACAGGAAACGGTGATGTCCGTATTTCTGACTCTGACGCTGTGTATGATATAGATTTATCAGCGA
This sequence comes from Oscillospiraceae bacterium, assembly GCA_031271475.1. Lineage (GTDB taxonomy): Bacteria > Bacillota > Clostridia > Oscillospirales > Ruminococcaceae > JAISVP01. The sequence continues at coordinate 1,867 of JAISVP010000178.1, forward strand.
TAAGACCTACCGTTGCGTTTCCGCATTTGCCCGAAAATACAAAGACCGTTGATGAAATAAAACAAATGCCGGATATAAAAATTGATCAGGTTGTTATCGGTTCGTGTACTAACGGACGTATGGAGGATTTAAGGGTTGCTGCGGCAATTCTTAAGGGAAAAACTGTTGCTGATAATGTACGGTGTATTATTTTACCGGGTACACAAAAAATTTATCTTGAGGCATTGCATGAGGGTCTGATTGAGATTTTTGTAGAGGCAGGCTGTGCGGTGTCTACCCCGACTTGCGGTCCTTGCCTTGGGGGACATATGGGCATACTTGCACAGGGTGAAAGGGCTGTAGCCACCACAAACCGAAACTTTGTCGGACGAATGGGACATCCGGAATCCGAAGTCTATTTAGCAAGTCCTGCTGTAGCCGCTTCAAGTGCGGTTGCGGGTATTATAACGGATTGTATGACAGGATTCTGATGTTTTCTGTCATGTTGTCCTGTCTGTTTTTTATTAATACGTAAGCAAATTCTTGAGAATTTGTGCAGCGTTTTGCTGTCCTCAGAACGTCGAATTTTGTCAGGATAAGCAACCAAACATCATAATTTACTGTTCGAGATTATTTCGGCGGCAAAAGGAGTTTATTATGAAAAGCGCGCATTTTAAACGAATTTTATCAGTAATTACGGCAGTTATTTCCATGTTCGCAATATGCGGTCTGTGCAGTTCCAACGGAATGCCGATGATGGCACAACAGGAAATGGAACTTGTTAAAACGCCGCAATCACAGGCGGCATTCGTAATAGAGCCGTCAATAGACGGCTCTGTTGTTGAAAAAATTGAATTTTCACACGGCAGTGGAAAAAGTCTGTACAGCTGCTTTTATTTTAATGATAATTCTGAGACGATACTGTTAGGGGAGCAGTTTGCTAACTATGTTTTTCATAATGAGAGTTCTTTTCCAATAGAAATTTATAAAATCACTGTGATGAGCAGTCATCCCTTTACGTCCGTGAAAATTCACTTTAAATCAACGGCCGTAATTCCCGGAACAACTGACTCTGTTACGGAAGATACAGACCAGTATGTTACTGAAAGTGAATCTCTTTCAGTAAGTCAGCCGACTTCCGAGAGCGAATCTGTTCCGATGAGTAAGCCGGTTTCCGAGAGTGAATCTGTTCCGGTGAGTAAGCCTTCCGAGAGTGAATCTGTTCCGGTGAGCAATCCGACTTCCGAGAGCGAATCTGTTCCGGAGAGCAAGTCGGCTTCCGAGAGTGAATCTAAGGAAACTAACGAAAATCCGAATTATTCATCACGAAATGGAATTTGGTCAGCGTTAAAGAACTGCATAGATATAATTGATTCATTGCTTGCTGTGCTGAAATCCCTTGCTTCTCCGTAATTGCATTTCCTACTCCTTAATGCTCTGAACCTCAACTAAATGCCTGTAAATCCCACCTTCTTTCATAAGTTCTGTATGCGTTCCCATCTGTGCCACAGTACCGTCTTTGAGAACGATTATGCAGTCCGCACGCTTTACCGTTGAGAGTCTGTGTGCAATGATGAGAAGTGTTTTTGAACCCGTGATCTTACTGATTGCGTTTTGAATTTCATGTTCGGTTTCAGTGTCGACAGATGAAGTCGCTTCGTCCAAAATCAAAATCGGCGCATTGCACAACAGACTCCGGGCAATTGAAATACGTTGCTTTTGTCCGCCCGAAAGACGTATTCCACGCTCACCGACAACAGTATCGTAACCATTGGGAAGTCCGGTTATAAAATCATGAATACAGGCGGTTTTTGCTGCTGAAATAATTTCCTCACCGGAAGCATTAGGGTTGCCGTATGCGATGTTCTCACGCAATGTGCCTCCCCAGAGAAAAACATCCTGCAAAACCATACTGATATTACTGCGCAAACTTTGCAAAGTCATGTTCTTTATCGGAATGCCGTCAATAAGAATTTCACCGTCTGTAACGTCATAAAATCTCGGAAGCAATGCCGCAAGCGTAGTTTTTCCGACTCCTGTTTGCCCAATAACAGCGTACGTTTTCTTTTCAGGAACGGTAAAACTTACATCTTTTAAAGTGTATGCTACCTCGTTCTGTGAGGGTTCATCCGCATATCGGAATGCGACATTTCTGAACTCTATCTTCCCTGTGAGTCTGCCTGCATCTCTTGCACCGGGGCTGTCTGTAATATCCGCCTGAGTTTCAAGTATTTCAAACACACGCTCTCCTCCTGCAAGTCCTGCCTGCATATTCTCCACGAGGAGTGTTATACTTGCGACAGGTGAGTAAAAAACGCTTAAATACATCAGAAACGCAACGATTTCGTCAATGCTCATCCCGTGGTTTCCTATCACCAAATATCCTCCCACAGCAACGACAATTAAGTTACCGGAATTTATTAAAAATCCTACAAGCGGATTCATAATTGCCATATACAAAAGTGCTTTAATCAATGATTTTGCATGGTTTTGAGAGTGTCTCAATATTTTACTATATTCGTGTTTTTCCTTTCTCCACAGTTGAATTTCCTTGATTCCCGTTAAATTATCCTGCAATGCGGCA
>JAISVP010000107.1 GCA_031271475.1 Oscillospiraceae bacterium
ATCTTAAAACCGATTTTCTTTATGTTCGGTGTTTCTCCGGAAGCTACTATCTATTCGTTCGGGTTTACGCTTGTAACCGGTGTTGCGCTTAACTTCTTCTTCGGTGTGCTCATGACAATGCTTATGAATGCCGCTGTAAGTAAGTTTAAAATATTCCAAAACCGTAAACTCTACGGCGAAACCGATAAAAAAGAAAAGAAACAGTTTGAATTCGTTGGGAATACCAAGAAATTCTCAATCTTTGCCGCGGCTTGTATTCTGCTCACGGTTGCAGGTGCGTTTTTCGGGGTTGAGATGGCAATCGAATTCAAGGGCGGTACGGTTCTGACTTACTCATATGAGGGGGACGCCGACTTTTCCGGTGTTAATGCCGATATAGAAGCTATTGTCGGTTCGGCGGTCAATGTGCGGCAAGGTGAAAACCTCCAAAGCGGCACCAATGCCGTACCGTTGGAATTCGGTTCCCTTGAGGGGCTGTCCCTTGACAGACAAACGGAAATTACCGATAAGCTTGTTGAAAAATATCCCGACAGCAATATCGAAGTGCTTGATACCAATGACGTCAGCGCGAAAACCGGACGCAGCTTTTTGCTGAAATGTTTGGTGGCGGTAGTTGCTTCAATTGTGTTCCTCGTCATTTATATGGCGTTCCGGTTTAAGAAAATCGGCGGATTCTCGGCGGGTATGTTCGCTATCATTGCTTTGGTTCATGACTGCGTGTTCGTGTTTGCCGCGTTCCTTATCTTCCGGTATCCCATTAATGCCAATTTCGTTGCGGCCGCGCTTACTATTTTGGGATACTCCATTAACAATACAATTGTAATTTATGACAGAATACGTGAGAATTCAGCTCTTATGCCCAAAGCGGACTTTATTGAAAACGTTAACCTGAGCATAAACCAGTCGCTTAAACGGTCTGTCCGCACAACCGTAACGACTGCAATTACTATGCTTACCGTTTCAATTATTGCGTTACTGTCCAATGTGGAAACAATTTTAAGCTTCTCAATTCCGCTGTTGTTCGGACTGATTGCCGGAACTTTCTCTTCCCTGTGCCTTGCTCCTACCTTGTGGGCCGTTTCACGCAGCAAAAAAAGAACAGACAAATAATGGGAGAATCGTTATGAGAGATTATAAGTCTATGTATTATTTTGTTTCGGGAATGACAAGGATGTCTTTGGACACACTCGAATCCGCTATTAAGGCATTTGAAACAGACAGTAAATCTTTGAGGAAGTCTTCTAAGTCAATCGGCAATACGTTCCGGGAACATTCCAAGGCATTCGGTGAGCATCCGAAGCTGCTCGATGAGCACTCAAGAGCTCTTGAGGAAGTAATAAATATGTTTGAGGAATCTGTTTCCGGAACAGTTGAGTCATTTAAATGGATTAAGGACGCTTTCAGAGAATCACAGCGGAGATTCGAGGAAAGCGTTGCTAACGGTGAGTTCGGGATGGATGATGAAGAGGAATACCAAAAACTGTTAGTCACTGAGAGTTAATAAAGGAGATATACTGTGAATAATATAGACTATAAAGCTATGTATTTTTATACAAAAGGTAAACTTGAAACATCTGCCGCGGTACTTGACGGCACCGTTCAGATGCTTGAGTCCGCAACAAGAACGCTTATAGAAACCGGGGAAGCTTATTCCGATTCAAGAAAGGCTTTTGAAAAGGCGCTGGGCGAATCCGTTGCGGAAACGCTCGCGGCTACAGGGGATGCTTTCGATAAGACGGCAAAAGCACTCGAAAACACAATTTTGGAGATAGCGCTTGCTTTGGGCGAGATTAAAAAAAGTTTTGAGAAAACTCCTCTTGATATTGAGAGAATATTCGGGACGGACAAAGACCCCGAGAATAACAGCTGATACTAAGCATTTTTATTTTCTTTTTGATAAAAAAGAAAATAAAGTTAAAAGTTTTTTTGTTTCTTTTTTTCAAAAAAGAAAGCGGGGTTTGGGGCGGCAGCCCCAAAAAGAAGGCAGAGGCGGCAGTCCCCAAAGGAGGGGCGGCAGTTCCCAAAGGAGGGCGACTATGATGAATTGCGGTTTGTCCACTGCGTGTATGTATCCGCAGCTGTTGGACGACACGGTAAAGGCTTTTGCCGCGTATCCTGTTGAAAACATTGAAATATTCCTTAATACGGAGTCCGAACTGCATCCGCTCTATTTACGGGAATTGAAAATAGCTTTGGATAATGCCGGGGTTAAGTGTGCTGCTGTTCATCCGTATACGTCTGTGATGGAAACGGTGATGTTCTTTTCGCCTTATGAGCGGCGGGTTCCCGATGTGCTGGAGTACTACAGAAAATACTTTAACGCTATGAATATTCTCGGCGCTTCGATATTTGTATTTCATGGGGCTAAGGTCAATGCCGGGGTCAGTGAACAGCTCTATTTCGACAGATACGGACGTTTATTGGAACTTGCCAAGATATTCGGGGTGAAAGTGGCTCAGGAAAATGTCGGTGCGTGTATGGGTCACAGTGTGGATTTTCTTGTTAAGTTAATGTCGTATTTTAGGGATTCCGCCGCTTTCGTTCTGGATGTAAAACAGGCTTTGCGCGGGAATGCCGATGTTTTTGAACTGATAGATGTGCTCGCTGACCGCATTGTTCATGTTCATATCAGCGACAGTGCGTTAGGTCATGACTGCCTGCTTCCCGGTGAGGGGACTGCCAATTTGACGGGTGTGCTGCGCGGTCTTAAAAATGCCGGGTTTGACGGGACTGTCATACTTGAGGTTTACAGGGATAATTTCGGTGACATTGAGGATTTGTTCGACGGATATTTGGCTCTTGAACATATGGTTCGTATTGCATAAAATATTGATCCGGACTGAAATTGACTTATTTCTGCACATATTATTTTGTATAATATAATATAATAGGTACGCTTACCTAAAATTCTATTCATGCGGGGTGTTTTATGGAAGATATGACTTATATGTTTTCGGAAGATGAGATTGGTAAGGCTAAGACTGTGTCCGCACTTTGTTATATTCCGATTCTGTTTTTTCTGCCGTTGGTAACGGCTCAGTCAAGATTTGGAAAATTCCATGCCAACCAGTCGCTTATATTGCTTCTGATGTTCTTTATTGTTAATTTTATCGGCGGAATATTGGGCTTTTTAGGGCTGTTCAACTGGTTCATTTTAGGCGGACTGCTCAGTATCTGCTTTAAAATTATTAACGCGGTGCTCTCACTTGTCTGTATACTCGGACTTGTTTTTGCCGCACAGGGATTCGCTAAGGAATTCCCTGTTATCGGGAAAATTAAACTCATTCACTTTTAGTGCGTGAGCTTTCCGGTATGTTCTTTAGCCGGGTGCCGGAGAATATTTTTGCCGTTGCTGTAAATACTTTATGATATAAATACAGCCGTTTCTAACGGCTGCGGTATGGGAAAGCCCAAACCCGCACGCGTTTGCGTGCGGCGGTGAGGACGGGCTTCGCCCGGTCGAACCGAAATTTCATAAAGGTGCGGGGTGAAAATATATGAATGAAAATTATGACGAAAACGCAGTGGAACATGCGGAAGCTGTGAACTTTACCGGCGGAATGACAGTCGTTCAGAATACTAAGTACCTCATTCACTGTCTGTCCGTTATAGGGCAGGTTGAGGGGCATTATACACTTCCCGAGGAAAATAAAACTACAAAATATGAACACGTAATCCCGTCTTTAGTCGCTATCGAACAGGAGCGTTCTGTAAAAGGTCTTATAATCATATTAAATACTGTCGGCGGGGATGTTGAGGCAGGTCTGGCTATAGCGGAATTGCTTGCGGGAATGAAAACCCCTACCGTGTCACTTGTGGTGGGCGGCGGTCATTCTATCGGTATACCGCTTGCGGTCAGCGCGAAAATCTCGTATATTGTGCCTACTGCCGCTATGACTATCCATCCCGTGAGGATGAACGGTACTGTTATTGGAATTCCTCAGACTTTTTCTTACTTTGAAAAAATACAGGAACGTGTTATAAAGTTTATTACTGACCATTCCAATGTAACGCAGGAAACTTACAGGGAACTGATGATGCGCAATTCTCTTGTGATGGATACGGGTACGGTTATTGACGGCGCGGATGCCGTGGAATACGGGATAATAGACCGGCTTGGCGGTTTAAGTGACGCAATTGAGACTCTTTACGGGCTTATTGAAAACACGCCGCCGCGGTATGAACAGTGATTTTAATATGTGATCCTGCGGGGCGTCCCGCAAAGGAGGGGTTTGGATTGAAGGAAATAATAAATGCGGTTATACAGGGGGTTATACAGGGATTAAGCGAGTTTTTGCCGGTGTCAAGTTCCGGACATCTTGCGTTGTTTCAGCATTTTACGGGGAATAGCGGAGAAGCCGGATTCCTGCTTTCTGTTGTATTGCATTTGGGGACATTGGCGGCGGTTTTTGCCGCTTTTTGGAAGACGGTCATTACGCTTGTAAAAGAGTTTTTTATAATGTGTGCTGATATATTCAGGACTGTTTTTAAGATGGAAGGCAATAAATTCTCTTGGAAGAAAATGAACGGGCCGCGCCGTATGCTCGTGATGGTAATTATTTCTACGGCTATGATTGTGCCCTTTTACATAGCAGTGAAGCCGTTTGAGGAGAAATTTTTGGTAAATCCCGATCCCATTGTGATTGGCGTGTGTTTTTTAATTACTTC
>JAISVP010000053.1 GCA_031271475.1 Oscillospiraceae bacterium
GCGTATACGAACGGCGTAGCAAAACTGCATACGGACATACTGAAAACCGATGTGCTTAATCCGTGGTATAAACTTCACCCCGAACGGTTCCAGAACAAAACCAACGGTATAACGCAAAGACGCTGGCTTTTACTGTGCAACCCCGAACTTTCCGGACTTCTTACTAAACTTCTCGGAGACGATAAATGGATTACAGACCTGCCGCAGTTAAAGAAGCTTGAAAAATTTGCGGACGACGACGAAGCAATGCGGCAGTTTATGGCTGTAAAGCAAGAGAAAAAACGTCAGCTTTCCGAATATATTTTACGCAAAGAGAACGTAAAAACAGACGAAAACAGTATCTTTGACATACAGATTAAACGTCTGCATGAGTACAAAAGACAGCTTATGAACGCATTCTCAATCATGTATATCTATTTCGGGATTAAAGACGGGCGTATTAAGAATTTCAAACCGGTTACCTTCATTTTCGGCGCGAAATCCGCACCCGGATACCTCCGTGCGAAGGGTATAATCAAGTATATAAATGAAATAGCGGGGCTTATAGACGCGGATCCGCAGGTGCGGGATTTGATAAAGACCGTGTTTGTGACAAATTACAATGTGTCATATGCCGAGAAATTGGTAGCGGCGGCAGATGTTTCAGAACAGATTTCAACCGCCGGCACAGAGGCGTCAGGAACGGGAAATATGAAGCTTATGCTCAACGGCGCGGTAACTTTGGGAACATATGACGGAGCGAATATTGAGATTTTTGAGGAAGCCGGAGAACACAGCAATTACCGTTTCGGCAAAACCACCGATGAGTTAAAGAAATTGGCTAAGACATACGACCCAAGGGAAATAATAGCAGGCAACGCGAAAATCCGCAGGGTGGTGCAGACTTTAATAGACGGTACGGTTTCAGACGGCGGTACCGGAATATTCAGGGAACTGTACGGATCGCTTACCGACGGAGCGAGCTGGCATAAACCGGACAGTTACTTTTTACTGGCAGACCTTGAGGAATACGCGGCGGCAAAATTAAAGATAAACACAGATTACACGGATAAAATTGAATTCGCGCGCAAATGCTGGAAAAATATATGCAATGCGGGGAAATTCAGTTCCGACAGAACAGTTTTAGACTATGCGGAAAACATATGGGGAATTGTTTAAATGAAGAAGAAGGGAGAGAGGAATCAATGGCAAGTGAAATAAATTTTGAAATCACAGAAGAACTGGGCGTACTGTCGGAAGGCGCGAAGGGCTGGCAGAAAGAACTGAATCTTGTCAGCTGGAACGGCCGTGAACCGAAATATGATATTCGCGAGTGGGCGCCGAACCACGCAAGAATGGGAAAAGGCGTAACACTCTCAGCGGATGAGGCGGCAATTCTGATGGACTTACTGGGAAATGACTTAAACGAAATATAGCCGTTTCCAGCGGCTTGCGGTACGGGTAAAGCAAATAACAGCCGTATTAAAAACGGCTGTAACATAAAAGGAGCAGCCCTTATGGGATGCTCCTTTTAACATTAACCGTCTATCATCTCATACATATTTTCACAGAAAATGCCGTAACCGGACGTTGGATCATTGACCAATACATGAGTTACCGCACCGATTATCTTCCCGTTTTGAATTATCGGACTCCCGCTCATACCCTGAACGATACCCCCGGTTTTATTAAGCAATTCGGGGTCGGTAATCTTAATTATCATATTCCTTGCGGAATCGTCTCCGCCGAAATCTATTTTCCGTATAGAGATTTGGTATTCTTTAGGCGTTGTTCCGTTTATTGTGGACAGAATGACGGCATCGCCAAGTTTCGCTTCCTGTTTCAGAGCCATCGGTATAGCTTTTGACGAGTCCGTTTTTTTAAGCAGTTTCCCGAAAACCCCGCACTCGTTATTGGACTCCAAAACACCGGTGCTTCCGGACGGAATAAAATTACCCTGCAATTCACCCGGAATACCCGATACACCTTTTTTTACGCCGTTAATCTGAACATCAACAATCTCGCCGTTGGCAATCGGTATAATTTCCCCCGTATCAACATCACAGATAGGATGTCCCAATCCGCCGAATTCATTAGTTTCAGGGTCATAAAACGTCATAGTACCCATTCCGGCAGTACTGTCACGCACCCAAACGCCTGCCTGATAAGCATTCGCCTGTTCGTTGTAAACAGGCATAAGACTTACGCTTATAATCTTTTCATCACGTTTTATGCACAAATCCACGGGTTTGCCGTCACAGTTGGCTATACATTTCTGAAGCCCGGCATTTGAGCTGACTTTTTTACCGTTTACCGACTGAATTATATCACCTTTACGCAGTCCCGCTGACATGGCAGGACTGTCCCCGCTGTCAACTTCACCGATTTCAACAACCATAACACCGTCCATAAGCAGTTTGATTCCGAACGGCGTACCGCCCGGAACAAGCACGGGTGTTTTTACCGGCTCAACCGTAACATCTTTAATAGGTATAATTCCGAACAGTTTAAGTGATACACTTTCCGCAGAGTCCTCTAAAACGGCAGGTTTCCTTTCAGCCTGTACGAATGCGGCGGCATTAATTGAAAGCGGCTCACCCTGATTAACATAGTAACTGTCAGGAAGTTTAGCAGTATAGTACCCTGTCAGTGCCCATATATTAAATATGGATAACGCCGCTAACGCGTTGATTCCTTTTATAAATTTTCTCATACAATACCCTCACAAATTTCAGTTCCTACTTAAGAGTATTGACAGTTTTTATATTTAATATTAGAGGCTAAAAAAGGTTTTTTTAAGCCGGCGGAAACGGCGGGACACAAAAGGAAAATTTTTTTTGGTTAGGACTTGCAATTTCATTTTGGATATGTTATACTGTAAGGTGTATTGGAGGAGGTGAGATTGAATGGCTTTTAAAATTACTGATGCCTGCGTCAGCTGCGGTGCATGTGTGGACGAATGCCCTACAAGCGCGATTTCTGAAACTGACGGCAAGTATGTCATCGACCCGTCAAGCTGCATCGATTGCGGTGCGTGTAACAGCGTCTGTCCTGTGGATGCCCCGCAGCAAGCGTAGTCTGTTAGAGTAATTTCGATCGGGAACAAACTAAGCTAAGTCCTCAGATACGCATTTGCGTGTGGGGGTTCGGCTTTGACCAGACCGTAGCCGTTAGAAACGGCTGTACTTAAGAGCCTGTTCAATATCTTTTGGCAAGTGTCATTTTCAGCAAAATTTCCGTTTTTCAGCGTTAAA
>JAISVP010000072.1 GCA_031271475.1 Oscillospiraceae bacterium
TATCCGATGTATTACTTCCCCGTCATTAACTTCCATATCGGGATTGCCCGCGGAGCCTGCACTGATGTTTTCGTAACATTTTCCGTTTTCATCCATATACAGAGAGTATATCTGACTGAAATTGCAGAAAGTTTCACTCATAAGGTTAAATCTGTCAGTTTTAGCCTTTGAAAGAGTTTCCTCATGCGGCAAAACAATTCCCTTTGAAAACTCCTCCAATTTTACAAGCGAGATAAAACCTTTTACTTTCTTTAATTCGCCGTATGCCTTAAACTCCATTTCATACACATAAAGGCAGTCCTTATCATCTGTTTTTAATATTCCGTCTTTGAGCCACCGGTTAAGCAGTTCCCCGGATTCTTTATAACGCCCGTCGCCTCCGGCAGGCAATTCAAGCCGAACAATATTGTAAGGATTAAGTGCGGTATACTCTTCCCTTTGCTCACTTGAAATAATATCATACGGCGGACATACCAATGTATCCAAACGTCCCGCTTTTTCGGTGTCGTAAACAAGTCCTTTAAATGCTTTTATTTCTGCCATATCAATCTCTTCCTTCTTTCTTTCCGGCGGAATTTATACTTATACAGTTGTTTGCGTAAAGTAACCTCTGATAAACTCCCGCACATCTATAACAAAGGACAAAATATCAGAGGTTACTAAATGCCGTAAATACATGATAAAATGTCTCAGGTTTTGCCCGGAATGCCTGATTACTGACTGCCGGCGCCGTCTGTGCCGGATTTGCAGCATTTCTTATACTTAAGACCGCTTCCGCACGGACACGGGTCGTTATCTCCCGGCTTTTTATTCTTTCTTGAACGGATTACCCGGTTGCCTGTACCCCGTGCAGTGAGGTCGTTTGCTTCTCCTATATCCTGAGGTTTGGCAACCTGCTCACGTCTTATAACCTGATTTTGCGCTATCCTTACGGTAAGCAGCAGGCGTACTGTGTCTTCACGGATGGAATCAATCATTGCGTCGAACATATCAAAACCTTCGTAACGGTATTCTATTACGGGGTTTTTTTGTGCGAATGAACGCAGACCTATGCCTCTTTTAAGTTCCGCCATGTCGTCAATATGTGCCATCCATTTTGTATCGACTGTACGCAGCAAGAGAACCCGCTCGATTTCCCTTAACTTCTCCTGTCCGATTTCTTTTTCTTTTTCGTCATATTCCTTCCTGATGAGGTTAGTGATCAGTTCGGTAATTTCCGGCTTGGACTTTTCAAACAGTTTCTCTTTTGAGTATTCCGTATCGGTTTCCTTTATTACCCAGCCTAAGAAGTAGTCGTACAGTCCCTCAATATTCCATTCCTCACGGTTTTCATCGTCAAGGACATATCTTGATACAACCTCGGCGGCCAACTCTTCCATCATCTTTAAGATGTAATCATGAAGGTCTTCGCCGTCAAGCACCTGTGCGCGCTGTTTGTAAATAATTTCACGCTGAGTGTTCATGACATCGTCGTAATTTAAGACATTTTTTCTTATCGCAAAGTTCCTGCCCTCAACTTTTTTCTGTGAGGATTCAATAATTTTCGTGAGCATTTTGCTCTCAATGGGCATATTTTCCTCAACGTCCAAACGCTCCATCATAAGCTGTAAGCGTTCACCCGCAAAAATCCGCATGAGGTCGTCTTCAACCGACAGGAAGAACCGGCTTTCCCCGGGGTCTCCCTGACGTCCGGCACGTCCGCGTAACTGGTTGTCAATACGTCTGGACTCATGCCGCTCCGTACCGAGTATAAACAGTCCTCCGGCATCCTTGACTTCCTGTGCTCTGTCCGCCATTTCAGCTGTGAATTTCTTGTAGAATTCCGTATATACTTCACGTGCTTTTAAGATTTCTTCATCCTCTGTTTCGGCATATCCGATGGCTTCTGTAATAAGCTCTTCGTCATACTCCATTTTACGCATTTGTGCTTTGGCAAGGAATTCCGCATTGCCTCCGAGCATAATATCGGTACCGCGTCCGGCCATATTTGTGGCAATTGTAACTGCGCCGAGTTTACCTGCCTGCGCAACGATTTCTGCCTCTTTTGCGTGATATTTTGCATTGAGAACTTCATGCTTTACGCCTTTAACCTTTAACATTTTCGACAGCAGTTCAGATTTTTCAATGGAAATAGTACCGACAAGCACGGGCTGTTTCTTTTCATAGCACGCAACAATCTGCTGAATAATCGCTTCGAGTTTTCCTTTTTCACTTCTGTAAATCTGGTCGGAATGGTCGATACGGATCATAGGTTTATTTGTCGGCACGGATATAACGTCAAGCTTATAAATTTCCTTAAACTCGTCTTCTTCCGTCATTGCCGTACCGGTCATACCGGAAAGCTTTTCATACAGTCTGAAGTAGTTCTGGAAAGTAATCGTAGCCAGTGTTTTTGATTCATTCTTAATCTTAACGCTTTCTTTGGCTTCAATAGCCTGATGAAGTCCGTCATTAAAACGTCTTCCGAGCATCATGCGTCCGGTAAACTCGTCAACTATGATAATTTCATCATCCTTTATTACATAGTCAATATCAAGTTTCATAATGCCGTGTGCCTTTAACGCCTGATTTATATGGTGCAGGAGTGTGATATTGTCCGCGTCCATAAGGTTTTCGACATTGAAATGCTGTTCCGCTTTCTTTATTCCCCTTTGGGTGATTGTGGCAGTTTTTGCCTTTTCATCCACTACATAGTCGTAATCCTCATGCACTGCGTCCTGATCCTGTTTATCGTCAATCTCAACGACAACATTGTGTTCGAGCGTTTTAACGAATTTATTCACGGTAGTGTACATATCCGTGGACTTTTCACCCATGCCCGAGATAATAAGCGGGGTTCTTGCCTCGTCAATAAGAATTGAGTCAACTTCGTCAACAACGGCAAAAACATGTTCACGCTGAACCTTATCTTTTTTGTATATAACCATGTTGTCACGCAGATAATCAAATCCTAATTCGTTGTTGGTGGCATAGGTTATGTCGCAGTTGTATGCCGCACGCCGCTCGTCATTGGTAAGACCGTGCAGGATCGTGCCTACTGTCAATCCCATAAAACGGTAGACTTTTCCCATTTCTTCCGACTGAAATTTAGCAAGATAATCGTTAACCGTTACGACATGCGCGCCTTTTCCCGTTAAACCGTTAAGGTATGCCGTAAGGCAGGCGACAAGGGTTTTACCCTCACCTGTTTTCATTTCGGCAATGCGTCCCTGATGCAGTACAATTGCGCCGACAATCTGTACCGGGAACGGTTTTTTGCCTAATACGCGCCAAGCCGCTTCACGGCATGCCGCCAAAGCTTCCGGCAGGATGTCGTCAAGTGTGGAACCGCTTGCCAGCATATCCCTGAACTGTTGGGTTTTCGCACTCAATTCCTTGCTTGAAAGCTTTTCGTATTCCGGTTCCAATTCCAGCACTTTGTTTTTTATCGGCTCAATTTTTGCCAGTTCTCTTTTGCTGTAAGAACCGAACAGTCCGCTTAAAATCCCCATCAAACTATATCCTCTCTTCCCATAAATAAATTATTGATGCTCTCACGGAGTATATCAACGCCTTCAAAAGTCACAGATGAAAACGGTATAACTTTTATATTCAGGAAGTCCTTTAATTCCTCTTTTAATGATTCCTCACGCTGATTCCGCTGTGTTTTGTTCAGTTTGTCCGACTTTGTGCATACCGCAACGCAGTTAAATCCGCACTGTTTTAAATATTCAAGCATCTGTATATCGTCTTTTGTCGGCGGATGTCTCATATCCGTAAGCACACATACAAGTCTGATATCCCTGCCGCTGTTAAAATATCTTTCAATCAGCTGTCCCCAGCGGTCTTTTTCCGATTTTGAAACCTTTGCGTAACCGTATCCCGGCAAATCCACAAAAAACACGTCTCCGGCGGCGTAGAAATTAATTGTGGATGTCTTTCCCGGGGTTGAACTCACTCTTGCAAGTGACTTCCTGTTAAACAGTTTATTCAGCAATGTGGATTTTCCGACATTAGAGCGGCCTGCAAAAACAATTTCCGGCTTTACCGGCGGCGGCAGCTGTGAACCCAATCCGTATGCGGCGGCAAATGCCGCAGCAGAGTAGTTTATCATTTTCCCTCCGAGCTTTTTTTATATTAAACCGCAGCCTTGCGGTTTAATACAGGCAGTCTGTTTATAGTAATTTCGATTAAGAACGTGCTAAACCCGTCCTCATCGCCGTACGCATTTGCGTCCGGGTCCCGGCTTTGCCTAAACCTCAGCCGTTATAAACGGCTGTACAGTAATTCCGCCCCCCGGGCTAAGCGAAGTGCTCATCGCCGTACGTATTTGCGTCCGGATCCCGGCTTTGCCTAAACCTCAGCCGTTATAAACTGCTGTAACTGTCAGCAGGCAGCAGTGCCTGACTTAACACGTCTTTGAGGTTTTCGGCATAGACAAAGTGCAGACTGTCTTTCACAACGCTGTCAATTTCCTCTATATCCGGTCTGTTCTTTTCGGGAACAATAACGGTTTTAATACCTGCTTTGTACGCCGCCATAGTTTTCTCTTTCAGACCGCCTATAGGTAAAACCTTACCGTGCAAAGTGATTTCCCCGGTCATTGCGATATCGGATTTAACGGGAATGCCAGACAGGGCGGATACCATTGAGGTCGCGATCGTTACGCCCGCACTGGGGCCGTCTTTCGGAATAGCACCCTCCGGCGCGTGGATATGCAAGTCCTTTTTACGGTAAAAGTTTTCTTCTATGCCGTAGTCACTGGCTATGCTCCTTGTGTAGCTTACCGCTATTTTCGCACTTTCTTTCATTATATCGCCCAGTGAACCCGTAATTTCAATTGCGCCCTTTCCTCCCAGAACAAGCACCTCAAGCGGCATTACCGAGCCGCCTCCGGCAGACCATGCCAGACCGTTAGTCATGCCTATTTCCGCTGATTCCGAAACAAAATCCGGCTGATACTTTTTTATTCCCAGATATGTCCTGACGATATCTGCGGACAGTACAACCCTTTTAGTCTGTTCCGAAACTATATCTTTTGCGGCTTTGCGGCACAGTGAGGCAATAACACGTTCAAGTCCTCTGACTCCGGCTTCCCTTGTGTAAAAATCAATTAAGGAATAAACTGCGCTGTCTTCAAATCTTACCTGCGTGCCTTTAAGACCGTTTTTCTTTATTTGTTTTGGGATAAGGTGTTCGCGTGCTATATTGAACTTCTCTTCCCTTGTGTAACTGGTAATTTCAATGACTTCCATTCTGTCGAGCAGCGGCGGCGGAATAGTATGCGTTGTATTCGCCGTAGTCATAAAAAACACATTGCTTAAGTCAAACGGCAGGTCAAGATAGTGGTCGGTGAACTCTTTGTTTTGTTCGCTGTCAAGCACTTCGAGCATTGCCGATGCGGGATCTCCTCTGAAATCGTTCGACATCTTGTCAATTTCATCAAACAGCATAAGCGGATTGTTTGTTCCGGCATTCCTGACCGAATCCATAATCCGTCCGGGCATTGCTCCCACATAGGTTCGGCGGTGTCCGCGTATGTCCGATTCGTCATGGACGCCGCCGAGTGAAATCCTTGCGTACTTGCGTCCGAGCGCTTTTGCGACGGATTTTCCGATGGATGTTTTCCCGACTCCCGGCGGACCCACCAGACACAGGATATGACCGGATTCTTCGGGCTTCAACGCATGTACGGCTATGCTTTCGAGTATACGCTGTTTAACTTTATCCAATCCGTAATGGTCTTTATTGAGTATTTTTTCAGCTTTAAAAATGTTGATTTTCCCGTTAGAGGATTTATTCCATGGCAAGTCAAGGCAGGTGTCCAGATAATTGCGGATAACGGAAACTTCATGCGAATGACCGCTGAGCTTCACAAGACGCTTAACTTCTTTAAGCAGTTTTTCCGTCGTCTTTTCAGGCAGCTGCAAGGCAGTGATTCTTTCAAAGTATTCCTGAGATTCCGCATTAATATCTTCCTCGCCGTCAAGTTCCGCGGAGATGACTCTCATTTGCTCCCGTAAATAACCTTCCCTTTGGAATTTGCTGATATTTTCACGTACATGACTGTGTATTTCATACTCGACCTCAAGGATTTCAATCTCCTTAAGCAGATGTGCGTACAGCATGGACAGTTTGTGCGGCAAAGAGGACTGTTCCAAAAGTGCCTGCGAATCTTCATAGTTCAGATTTATGTTGTAAACCACATTCCGGAAAAGACTCAGCGGGTCTTTCTCTAACAGGATGTTGTCAAGCATTTCAGGTTTCGCGCCTAACATTCCGGCAAAGCGTCTGAATGCTCCTTTAAGCGAGCGTACAATTGCCTCAAGTTCCACTTCCGGCATACCGTCTTTGATATTGTCCTCAATTCTGACTACTTCCGCTTCAAGATGCTCTCCGTTGTTTGTCAGTTTCACAATTCGTGCTTTGGAGATTCCTTCCACAAGGAGCCTGCATACATTGTCCGGGGTTTTCAGATGCTGCCGTATCCGGACGATTACGCCTGTTTCGCATATATCTTTTCCGGAAGGGGTGTCTTCGATTACGGATTTCTGCATAGTGAAGAATACAAGCCTGTCATTTTTCACAGCTTTGTCCACTGCTTTGACAGAGCTGACGCGGGATATGTCAAAATGCACCACCATACCCGGAAATACCACGACTCCTCTTATCACCACCACCGGCATTAAATTATTTTGCAATGCGATATATTCACTTCCTTTGCCGTCTGTCTTTTTTATTTTGTATATTTTCTGTTTTATATTCTTTATCATTAGTAAATTTCCTTAAAACTCTTTAATAGCCGTTTCTGACGGCTACAGTGCGGGCAAAGCCGGAATCCGCACGCAAATGAGTGTGCCGATAAAGACTTCAGTTAAAGGCTTCATTTAAAGACTTCGCTTCGCCTGCTCGGGTTCGCAAGACCGGAAGATCCTGCTTGCAGTTTAACACATACAAGCTATATTATACACCATTTATTTCATGAAGTCAAGAATTATTTTTAATCCGTACACCAATTAAATTCAGACTGCAAATATTTGGAATCAAAGCGGCATCCGATGCCTCCCGTATGTTTGAAATACAAACCAAATATTAGCTGTTTTGCGCAATTTATGTAAAAATAACAAATATATTTCATGCGGAACAGGAGCAGCGTCCTGACTGCATCCAATAAACTTAATATAAATGCCGTTTTGAAGGCATTGGTGCTTTTTAGAGATTTTTGAAATTTTATGTTAAAATCTGTTGACAATTATTGAGATACATGGTATAATAGGGAAGTGGGATAATAACAGGACGTTATGCGCCCGTTTTTCCCAAACATATGAACAGGCAATTTGCCCAAAACCATTCGGGACGCGCCTGCTCGGGTTAAAATTAATATATATATGTAAGTGGAGGAAAAAACAATGAAGGCTACAGGAATTGTAAGAAAAATTGACGGCTTGGGAAGAGTCGTTATACCTAAGGAGATTCGCAAGACTATGCGGATATCGGACGGCGACCCGCTTGAAATTTACACAAGCGATGAAGGTGAGGTTGTATTTAAAAAGTATTTGGAAATCGATGAGATGTTCACAGAAGCTGTTCATGTTGCTGAACAGATGAGCATTGCTGCGAGAATCGCTACGGAAGCTTGCGGTATTGACGCCATTGAAACATTGGTGCTCCATGAAGGAGACAAGGAAGAATTGGCAGATGCCATGAGAAAAATTGGGAAAAGCACTG
>JAISVP010000150.1 GCA_031271475.1 Oscillospiraceae bacterium
CATCAGTGTCCCCGATACAAATTCCGGAACGGCATGTGCAATAAGAATTTCAAAGTCCGCTGTGTCATTGATTACCCGTGACATCAGTTCCCCGGTTTTCCGAGATTTATAGAATCCGGCAGAAAGTTTTTGCAAATGTGCATAAATTTCAGCGCGAATTTCCGACACGAATCGCCACGCCGCAATATGCCCTATATAGCTCCATAAAAATGTTGCGACAGCCCGAATAATGTATACAGCCAAAAGTGCCGCCGTTATAATTGAAAGCGTTTTCAATGGGTCATTTTCGCCGGGTTCTAAAATCTTTACCATTTCCTGTGTAAGTTTCGGTGTGACTAACTGTGCCGCCGTAGCGACAAGTGTTGCCAATGCCGCAATAAGCATATGAAGTTTATACTTTCCGGCTTTTTTATAGATTTTAATCAGTATCTTCATTAATATCCCCTTGTATACGGCATATGTTTCTCACTGCAAATGAGGGCGGACTTACGTCAATCCGCCAAGCCTCAAACCAAGCCTTGCTGTCAACAACCATATAAGAACTGAAATGCGTAACCGCCGTGCTGACGGTTGAATTTGCGCTGTCGCAAACTGTATCCAGTTCAATATAATTAAAATTTTCCGTATCATACCGGAGGAAAATCAAATCGTTGAAATCTATATCGCCGGTTGCTGTCATCTTGATTTTGCATGGCAGCACAGTCTCGTCAAATTTTGAATCAGTATTGATTTCAAACGGCTCGCCTACAAGACCGACGACATTAGATGAAAGAACATCAATACCCATAATGTTTTTAACAGTCGTCGTGCTTTGAAGATTTCCTATTGCGTTGAGTGAGATTGAAACTTCGGTCACAGCACTGTCTTCGTTTTCAACCGAATGAGTAAAAGTCTGCTCGAATTTGCGCAGATTATCTGCGGTAACTCCGTCAGAAACCGGATTTAGCGAATCTAACATTTCACTTTCGGAAAGCCCTAAAGTGTTATTCATTTGCTGTCGGGTTTCAGAGGGTCTGTCCCCGCCGTAAAACCTCATAACCATCTGGCAGACCATCACCTTCGGTGTTGGGAATTCCGGGATCCGTACCCATGATATGCTCGTAAATGTCTGGCAGACAGTCCCCGTCAGCGTCAGTTATTTCAAACTCGTAAGAACCGCCAGCCCGCAGTTTCATTATAACATCATTTGAGGTCAAAGTCAAGCCGTTTCCGGTATATTTTACAGTGAAAACATATTCTTCAGTAACGCCGTCAACCGTAAAAGCATATGTATTCACGCCGCTGACTTCCTCAATAAATACGCCGTTTTCGTAAATTCCGAACGTGCCGCCGCTGTCTTTATACTACCATTCAAGCACAATAGGCTCTGAGTCCGGATCATATGAACCTGTTGCCACAATGACATCCGAACCGGCAGATATTTCGGGAAGTTCGGGTTCGTTCGGAGTCCCGAACACAACTCCGGTCATTCTGTCAAAAGCTCTTGCTCGTGATCCATAATTGCCGCCACGGTACTTGATAAATCTCCTGATGGCACATCCGCAAAAACGGGCAACGATACAACTGTGGGAAATAACATTGTTATGACCAACATACCGGAAATAAATCCCATGAATTTTTGTTTTATAGTTTTAAACATTTTACTACCTTTCTTTCAAATTCCGACTTGCTTTTTACAAGTCAAGTCCGTAAGATCTTAAAGTTTCTGTATTTGCTGTCTTCCTCCTTTCGAGTTCTTCATTAGCTTTATTAATCCACTCATAATTGTTGAAAAGTTCTTCGCAACATTTCATTCTCTGAGGCGCTGTATCTTTTATTAGTTTACGCCGTTCTTCCAAAGTTTCTTGGGAATATCTGCCTATTCCAATTATCATATTATAAGTATCTACAGCATGATCTCTTTTAAGATACTTCTCAGTTATTTTAAAAAAGGAATCGGCATTACAAACTTTTGTTAATAAAAGACCTTCCTCACAATAATTGTTAGGATTGTCATTGCCGAAAGTTTCTTTATCATAGTAAAAACTTCTTGGTAGTTTAAATTTGTAAAAATAATCAACACATGCATCAAGTGTGGTTGCCTTATCAAACACAGGAAGCATAAATTTTTTTGTCGTTTCCAAAGAATATTCTATCGCTTCAGCCATTGATTCAGCATCGTACGATTTATATTGGAAATTAAACAAACTTATCCTGAATTCATTATCAAAGTTAGTAGGATTCGAGTATGCGTAACATTCGGCATTTCCAATAAGCCAATTTAGATTATCACTTGGTGTCCAAGTTAAATCTATAGACTGACGGTAAACCGTAGCCACGCCGCCTAAAATGTCAAACGCTTTGAAGCCGAACTCAAAGCACTGCTCACTCCTGTAAGTTATAACATGAATTATCTCACCTCCCGGAACAACCCGGACGAAATACGGCTGTCTGCCCTTGATTTTCCTGAAACCGAGCGGTTCTAAAGCTTCTCCGAAGACTTCCTTGAAAACCGCCGTCAGACTTTTGGGTTTTGATTTGGCTGACTTCAGATAAAGCATCTCAATATTCGGATTGCCGTGTTCCATGCGGTCAAGATCTTCATAACCGCTTGCGGCAATATTTCCGTCCATGCCGAAAAGCGGTGCGATTTCCCCCAACGCATCTTCGGCGAAAACGTATTCCCCGCGCAGGATTTCCTGCAGACGTTTCTGTAATGCAGAACGAACTGAAAATTATCAGGCAGCAGGACGTCTTGGGTAAGGACTTCAAAATTTACGGCGACTTTGAAAATCCGCTTTTCTTGGCAAAGGATGTCGCGGAATGGATTGAGTACAATGCTTCAAGTCTGAACAAAATGCTCAACAATGTAGACGATGACGAGAAAATCAAGTTAAACTTGGGTCGGAACAATCTTCCGAGGCAAGTTTCGCACGGCGTCATCAGAGAAAATACTGAAATGTGGTTCCTCACGGAGGACGGCTTATACGAAGTCTTAATGCAGTCCCGCAACCGTGTTCGACAGGAGGGAGATTTAGTTCGCGAAGGGAAACGTATGTTTCCTTCTTTGAAGTAAAAAACCACTTGCAATCGCACAAATTTTGTGCTATAATAAAAGCAAGAAGGAGTTGGTTTGTTTATGGAATTGAAAAACATTGCAAATACGAAGTTTAAGGACAGTTTTTTCACGAAGCTGTTCTCGGAGCCGGAAACAATTTTGAAGCTGTATAACGCGGTTTCGGGGAACGGATATCCGCTCGACACGCCCATACAGATTACAACCCTTGCGGATGTATTTTACAAGGGCAGATACAACGATTTGAGCTTTATTATCGACGGAAAACTGGTAGTTTTGATTGAGCATCAGTCATCGGTTAACCCGAATATGCCGATTCGGCTGCTGCTCTATCTGGCGAAAGTTTACGATCGGCTGATTCAGAAAAATGTTTATTCATCACGGTTGATTAAAATCCCGAAACCGGAGTTTATTGTGCTGTATAACGGCACTGAAACCTGTCCGGATGAAAGCGTGCTGAAGCTTTCCGACGCGTTTTATGAAATACCCGCAGAGCATAAACCGAACGGAAGTCTGGAGCTTACGGCAAAGGTTCTGAACATCAACAAGGGGCATAACGAGGCGGTTGTCAGAGAGAGCACCGAACTCGGCGGGTATGTTGATATCGTTGATGAAATCCGCAAAAATAAGGAATCCGGATTAAGTCTTGACGAAGCGGTTGAAAAGGCGGTCCGGGAATGTGCGGGCAGAAATATTTTGTCCGGATTTTTAGAAAGATACGGAGGCGAGGTGTTGGATATGCTTTACGCGGAATGGAATTTAGAAGAGTACGCCGCTGCGCAGAGGTATGAAGGTTTGCTTGAGGGCTTGCTTGAGGGAAAGCTTACCACAGCAAGAAAAGCGCTCAAAAGAGGCTTGAAACCCATAGAAGTAGCCGAGATTACCGACCTGCCGATAACAGAGGTAGAAGCGCTCGGAAGCGACTGAAACACAAACACCCAATAAGAGTCCTGAATAAGGGCTCT
>JAISVP010000166.1 GCA_031271475.1 Oscillospiraceae bacterium
AAGTGCGTTAAAATCCTTCTGAATACGCGGTTTAAGCTTTAATCCGTCAGAACAGAAAAACATAAACGGGCAGGTATTGTAATTCTCAAAACGGCTTGCGCTTACAGTTAACTTTTTGCCGAACAGTTCTTTTGCGGCGTCTTTATTTTCGAGCCTGAACACCTCTTTATTACTCATCAGGTCAAGATGTTCCACACGGGAACGGTAAAAATCATCCGTACAAAGTATCTGTTTCAAAGCCGCATAATTTGCGTCTTTGTATGAAAATCCCCGGACATAAGTATTATATGCCGCTTTCATGGTTGAAGCATAATGTAAAATTCCGGCATTTTCCGCTATAACAGGTTTTTTTTGAACTGTCCCGGAACCGTCCGCCGTCAGACGGTCAAGCAGTCTTGACGGATACAAAGGCTTCCCCGTTAAGTCTGATAACGCATAAGAAACGAACACTTTATCAGTCGCCGCCGATAACGCCTTATACACACAGAACAGCTCATCCGTATGTATTTCAGCGGCAGTCCGTGAAAATACAATATCATTGCCCGCAAGCATTTCTTTTTCATCCTCAGTAAACAGTCCGCCTGCTTTGGTTGCGGCAGGGAACATTCCGTCATTTGCACCCATTATAAATATAGCTTTAGGTTCATTGTATCTTGCGTTGTCCGACTGTGCAACCGTTACGGAATCCAGCGTAGGAGGCGGGATTGAATATGACTGTAATTTCAGCAGCGCCGTAAAAATGTCCTTAAATTCCCGCAGCGTCACCGGAACGCTGAGAACTTCCGCCAATGCGTCAAGCATATCGGTCAGAATTTCATATTCGGCACGGTCGGCAGTGCCGCCGCCGTCCGCGGTCATATTCTTTTCCAAGAAAAGATATAACTGTTTGCATATTTCAAGTCCCGTAGTCTGGTTGCAGGCAATTTTCAGTTCCGTTAACGGTTCGGTTATATGCTTACGCATAGCTTCAATTTTTTCATTGCCGGATTCCTTATGGTCTTTGTTATCTTCAGCCATAACAAAAGGTTCAAGCCACGCATCGCCGTCAATCCGCCATTTAAAGCAATAGTTTTCAAGCATTGCCGCATCCGTATAAGAAATTCCGGAAAGCTGGGTTTTAATAAGGCGTAAAACAGCGGAAGTCTTAAACTTCTGTGCACAAAGCAGTTCCAGAACACTTGTTACATAAACCATAAGAGCAGTATGGGTTACATTCCTTTTAACGCTTATAAAATACGGTATATCGTAGGTTTTAAACATACTTTCGAGTACGTTTGCATATGTGTCTATATATCTGCCCGCAACGGTTATATCACGGTATCTGTAGCCTTCATGTACGGTAAGCCGCCGTATTTCCGCACAGACATACTCAGATTCGCTGTAAATATTTTTAGCCTCTATTATTTCCATTGCGTTCCGGTCTGCGGTTAACCGTTCATTCTTAAGCGTAAACAGCCTGTACTGTTCTTTAAGCACGGCACGTTTTATGACCGCACTGTGTTTTTTTGCGATATACACTAATTTGGCATATGTTTTATTCACATTTTCAAAAAGCGAAAGAGGCGCGGCGGCAACATCCGCGGTACACAGAGTAATATGCACCTGCCCGCCGGAAAGCATAACGTCAATGAGTTCATATTCATCCGCCGAAAAGCTGTCAAAGCCGTCAATAAATACGCAGGAATTTTTAAAATAGCCGTTTGCCCTTGCAAGAGCCGCCGCCTCTAAAATAGCGGTAGTATTATCCTGCAAGCCTTTTTCTTCAAGCAAAGCCGTATAATGTGTCTGAATCAGGGCTATATCCCTGAACTTATCATTGTCCTGTATATCGGCGTCAAACAGTATATCCGGAGAAATGCCCCCTTTACGCAGTTCCTCTACGGTAAAGGCGGCTTTTTCAATAAACGGTACAGTTTTAGCCTGTTTGCGGTAATATTTAAGAACCGGCAAAGCATTTTTGACAGCGGCATACATAACAGCGCTTTTTATCATATCGCTTGCATTTTTGCGGCAGTGTTTTCCGCACCGTGAAAAAATCCTGTCACACAGGGTACTGTATGTGACGCATTGAATTTTATTAAACTGCCTTACGCCCAAAGTCCGGTAGAGTCTTTTATTTGCCTCAAAGGAAAACTGTTCGGGAACCAAAAAGTATACGGCATCCCAGCCGCTGTTTGCATTGTCATTCCCGATATTTTCTTTAACGGTGCACGCCGCTTCATTTATCCTGTCCATAAGCAAAGCAGATTTTCCGCTGCCGAAAGAGCCTAATATAAAATTTATCTGTGACATAGACACAGCCCTTTCAAATAAGGTATACTCCGGCAGACCAGCCGCACCTGCCGCACTTTCCGTACAGGGGTCTATTTATCTATTTATATATTCACCTATTTATTCAATAATCCGCGGCTCAAGTTCAAGTCTGTGCCCGGTTTTTTCAAAAACAATCCGCTGTACTTCACCTGCCAGAGTGAGCAAATCCTTTGCGGTCGCACCGCCTGTGTTGACAATAAATCCGCTGTGTTTCCAGCTTACCTGAGCGCCGCCGATACTCATGCCTTTAAGACCGCATTCCTGAATCAAAGCCGCGGCAAACACATCATGGGCGGGTCTTTTAAAGGTACTGCCCAAGCTTGGGTAATCAAGAGGCTGTTTATCCGTCCGGAGCTTCAGCAAAAGGTTCATACGTTCTTCAATTTTTTCGGGTGCTTTAGGCGTAAGATTAAATGTCACTTTCAATATTTTAGGAGCGGTATTTTCATCAGAACGCGGAACAAAGACACTGTTCCGGTAAGACAGTGCCATTTCAGATTTAGGAATAAATCTCGGTTCCCCTTTATCGGAACAGACGGCGGAAACAACCGCATCACTCATTTCGCCGTGATACGCACCCGCGTTCATACACAGTGCGCCGCCGACCGTTCCCGGAATTCCCCATGCAAACTCCAACCCGGACAATCCGTTTTCAAGAGCGGCAAGACACGCGGATTTTAACGAAGCGCCCGCCTCGCATTCCATTTCATTGCCGTTAACCGTGATATCAGAGAATTTGTTTTTAAAAAGCAGTACCACGCCGTAATACCCTTCATCCGGAACGATAATATTGCTGCCGTTTCCGATTACGGTGTGTTTTATTCCTATATTTTCAATATGTTTCAGCACAGCCAAAGCGGCTTCCGCACTGACGATGTCAATTAAAAGACTGCAATTTCCGCCGATTTTAAAGGTATTATAATCCTTAAGGGAAGCGTCAAAAGTAAAATCGCAGGAATACTGCCGGCAAATTTCTGTCAGTTTATTCATTTGTGGATTTCTTCCTTTTTGCAATATATTCAAGTACCGTTTCCATTTTTCTGTTAAATATCAGCTCATACGGGAATTTAAGTTTCCTCATAATCCCTTCAATTTTAGGTGTTTTTCCGATAGAGTCACAGAAATGGCAGTCACTTGAAACCACCACAGGCACGTCAAACTGCATACACAGCCGTAAAAGATGCTCGGTAAGTTCCTGCGCACCTGCCCTTGCATTCATATTGCTTTCGTTGATTTCAAGAAATTTACCGTACTGTTTATAGACTTTTACGACCTTTTCATAATCAAACGGAAATCTGCTGCATGCAGGATGTCCCACAGCGTCCACAAACGGATTTTCCGCAAGATTAATATATGCGTCCGTATACTCCCCGGAAGTAAGACCGTCAATAACATGGATATGAAAAGACGCTATAACCCAATCCAAATCGGCTAAGTCACGCTGCGTCATATCCACATTGCCGCCTGTATCAATTATATTCGCTTCCGCACCCTTTAATACCCGGATACCGTCAATTTCCGGAGGCAAACATCTTAAATTATGGAAATGCCACAAATGCGGAGCGTCCGGCATAACGCCGGTATGGTCGGTGAGCGCGAAACCTTTAAGCGTATTTTCCTTTGCGGACTGCACCAATTCCTTAACGGTTGAATATGCGTGCGTTGACGCAACCGAATGCGTATGCAAGTCTATTTCTATCAGCATTTATTTAACTCCGTTTTCAAGCAATCTCCTCCATCCGAAGGATTCGGACAGTAACTAAAACTTATCGAGGTTTTTAGTGGTTTCTTTTTTTTCAACATCCAGTCCGAGTTTATTCATCAGTTCCTCGGCGGCATTGTAACCCATAGCTTTCTGCCTGTTATTCATAGCGGCAACCTCAAGCACTACGGCGATATTACGTCCGGGTCTTACCGGAATTGTAAGGGACGGGATTTTAACATCCAAAATTGACATGAATTCCGTATCGACGCCGGTTCTGTCATAGGCTTTATCGGGATCCCAGTTTTCCAGCTCGACGACCAAGTCAATCTTTTCAGTCATTTTTACAGCGCCCATACCGAACAGCCGCCTTGCGTTTATGATTCCGACGCCGCGCAGTTCCAGAAAATGCCTTATATTGTCCGGGGAACTTCCTACAAGCGTAATACTGGAAACCTTTCGGATTTCAACGGCGTCGTCGGCAATAAGTCTGTGACCGCGTTTTACAAGCTCAATAGCCGTTTCGCTTTTACCAACACCGCTTTCCCCAAGAATGAGCACACCTTCACCGTAAATTTCAATCAATACGCCATGCCTTGTAATTCGCGGGGCTAAATTCAAATTAAGGAACGCAATCAATGCTGCCATAAAGTCAGACGAGCCGATAAGACATCTCAAAATCGGTATCCCGTATTCACGCGCAACAGAAACCGTCTGTTCAAGAGCATACAGTCCGTGTGTTATAATAATCGCGGGCGGGTTATGTTTAAATAAACCCCTAAGGCTCACTTCACGTTCTTCCGGACTTAACGAATCAAGGAACGCGTGTTCCATTTTTCCGATAATCTGTATACGTCCGGATTCAAAATATTTATAGAACCCCGCAAGCTGAAGTCCGGGGCGCAGCACCTCATTGGAATCAATTAAAATCTCTTCCGGTTTTTTAGGAATATAAACCGTCTCAAGGTTAAACTCGGATATTATTTTCTGAAGTGAAACCGTAAATTTCTCTGACATATCCTTTTTTCCTCTTCCGTAATTCTTATAGTAATTTCGATTGAGAACAGGCTAAGCCTGTTCTCATCGACGCACGCATGTGCGTGCGGGTCTGGGCTTTGCCCAGACCGTAGCCGTTGGAACGGCTACAGTAATTTCGATCAAGAACATGCAAAGCCTGTCCTCATCGACGCACGCATTTGCGTGCGGGTCTGGGCTTTGCCCAGACCGCAGCCGTTGGAACGGCTGCGGTAATTTATTCACTCTGCTTTTTCCATTATATCATATCTTTTTAATTTTGTCAAATACTTTCTTAATAACGCATTGACAGGCGGTATCCCGTATGGTATAATTGAAAACAGAAGGACAGGCAATACAGCCGTTTCTAACGGCTGAGGTCTGGGCGAAGCCCAGACCTCACGCAAATGCGTTCGCCGATGAGGACGGGCTTAGCCCGTTCCCGATCGAAATTACTATATACAGAAAGGGACTGATATGCTATGCAATTTATTTTGATTACAGGTATGTCTGGCGCAGGGAAATCCGTGGCTATGAGCGTTTTTGAGGATATAGGATTCTACTGCATAGACAATATGCCGCCGCAGCTTCTGATTAAGTTTGCGGAAATCTGCAAGAGTTCAAATATTGAACGTGTGGCAATTGCAACCGACATCCGCACAGGCGTATTGTTTAATGAAATCCCGGACAGTATAAACGAATTAAAAAACAGCCTGCTTCCGGCGCGTAAGAAAAAGCCGAAATCAGCGGTCTCAGATTCAGTAGAAATTGTGTATATTGAAGCAAGCGATGAATGTCTGTTTAAACGCTTCAAGGAAACCCGCCGCAAGCATCCGCTTGACGGGCAGTTCGGGGGTGATTTGTCCGCCGCAATTAAATATGAACGCCTTCAGCTGAACAGGCTGTGTGAAATTGCGAACTGCCGTATTGATACGACATATTATAACAATGCGAAACTCCGTGAGAACATTGTGGATTTATTTCTTGAAACCGCCAATGACGCCTTAACGGTACAGCTTATGTCTTTCGGTTTTAAGTACGGAGGCGCGGCGGAAGCGGACTTGGTTTTTGACGTTCGGTGTCTTCCGAATCCGTTTTACGTAGACGGATTAAAGAAGTTAACAGGAAAAGACAAGGCAGTCCGGGACTTTGTGCTGGGCACTGCACAGGCAATGGGTTTGCTTGAAAAGTTACAGGAATTACTGAGTTACCTTCTGCCGCTTTATGTTAAAGAGGGTAAAAACAGACTGATTATCG
>JAISVP010000198.1 GCA_031271475.1 Oscillospiraceae bacterium
ATGTGATATTTGCCGTATATGCCCGTCAGTCAGTGGACAAAAAAGACAGTATCAGTATAGAAACGCAAATTGACGAATGCAAGCGGAAGTTAGGAGAAAACGGCAAAGAAAACATTC
Source organism: Oscillospiraceae bacterium (assembly GCA_031271475.1). Taxonomy (GTDB): domain Bacteria; phylum Bacillota; class Clostridia; order Oscillospirales; family Ruminococcaceae; genus JAISVP01. The sequence goes on from JAISVP010000198.1 coordinate 118, forward strand.
AGATTTTTTCTGACAAGGGATTTTCGGGCAAATCAACCAACCGCCCGGAATTTCAAAGAATGATGGACGGGGTGCGTGAGAACCGGGTAGCAAAAATTATCGTATATAAACTCGACCGGATAAGCCGTTCACTTATTGACTTTCTGAAAATAGAAGAGGAATTGGAAAGCCGCAGCGTATCATTCATATCGTGTAAGGAAGAATTCGATACATCTACGCCAATGGGAAAAATGATGCTGCATATTCTCATGGTGTTTGCTGAAATGGAAAGAGAAACAATACAAAAGCGTATAACTGATAATTATTATGCAAGAGGTGAAAAAGGCTTATACTTAGGCGGATACGCGCCTTTTGGATATAATAAAATTCCTGCATACGCAGACGGTAAAAAAACCTATACATACGAGATAAATCCGAGCGAATCCGAGTATGTGAAATCCGCTTATTCAAATTATGCAAACGATGACAAAAGCCTGAATGCCATAGCCCGTGATTGGAATGAAGCAGGTATACCAACAAGAAAAGGAAGTACATGGAAAGGAACAACCGTAGCGGGGATACTTACCAATCCCGTATTTGTCAGAGCAAACGCGGATGTTTATAATTTCCTGAAAACCCTAAAAGCAACGCTTAATAATCCGATTGAGGATTATACAGGTAAAAACGGCTGTATTGCTTACGGAAACGCAAAGAGCAGGAAAGGTGCAAAATTCAAGAATTACGAGAATCAGTTTGTAACTTTGGGTTTGCATGAGGGGTATATAGATTCTGACTTATGGCTTAGAGTTCAGTTTAAGTTCAAAGAGCGTTCCGGACATACGAGCTTAGGCACAGGAAATCTGTCATGGCTTAGCGGGCTTGTAAAATGTAAATGCTGCGGACTGTCTGAGTATGTTAAACATACTCAAAAAAAAAGCAGACAAATAAATTCCCGTGAATATAAATATTTTTACTGCCGCAACAGGCTTGCCGGAGTATGCGCAGCATCAAGAAAAATGATAAGCGTGGATTTTTTAGAGAGTGAAGCGGAAAAAGCTTTGCTTGCAAGACTGAAAGAGTGTCAGGACATAACGATTGCCGATACCGCCGAAGATAACACACGAAGCAATCTTTTGAAAATACAATTGGGAACGGTGGACAAAAAGATTGAAAATCTTATAGAAAGTCTTGCTGACGGAACAGAAATGTCAATGAAATTCATCAATGAAGCCATTGATAAATTCGGAGAAGAACGGGAAAAAATCAGCTCGGAACTTCTTCAAATAGGTTTGAGAGAAGCAAAAAAAGAAGATCAGTTTACTACAGCCCAAATCATAACAGATTGGAAAAACTATGATACAGACGCAAAAAGGAAAGTTGCCGGGAACATGATTCAGGAAATAAAAGTTAACGGATACGATGTGGATATTGTATTCTATTAAGGCGCAGTTCAGAGTGCGTCAATATTATTGCATTTCTTTTTTTGCCAACTAACAAGTCATGCGGAAGCGACAGAGCCCAAATAACCTTAAGACCGAGTTCTCTGGCTGCATCGAAATCGACGCCGGGTTTTGACGCAAGGTCAATAGTGAGTGCATCCGCTTTTAATTTTGCCAAAGCATCACGGCAAAGCACCTGAGCGGGAATAGTATTAAAAATCAGATCGAATTCATCCAATCCTGAGAAATCAGATATACAGTAGTTTGATATGGGAACTTTACCGTCGGCGGTTATGCGTCTTGGTTTACAGCCGTAAGTTTCCACCCAAGCCAAATCGGAACATTTTCTTGCCGCTACAGTTATGTCAGCCCCAAAACCGCGGAGAATTTTCATAAGCACCTTACTTATTCTTCCAAATCCAAGAATCAAAACTTTAAGTCCGAAAATAGTAACAGGAAGTTCCTGAATAGCGAGTCCTATGGCGCCTTCAGCAGTAGGGACAGCATTTAATACATTTAATTCTTCACGTTCAAGATAATCCTCAACCGTTATATTAGGCATTTGAAACATATCCTTGACATCAGGAGAAAATTTCCCACCGAAAACGATACCGCCGTCTTTTACCATTTCGGTAAGCGCGCTTAAGGAAACAGAGTTTTTGCAAAGCGGAGTATTTAATGTAATACCGTCAATAGATACAGGCAAGGGTAAAATCATACAGTTAAAAGATTTAGTCCGCAGCAGACGTGGATCTATTACATCGGCGTCATAAAAGTTTATATGCGAATCAAATCCGGTAACAGTGACGTCAAATCCGATAACTTTAAGCATTTTACAAAGATAAACCTGACGTAAATCACCGCCTGCAATTAAGAACGAAGCAGGTGTAATAGACGGCAGTCCCTGTTTGGTTAAAAAATTCATAATAAAGCTAAAACTCCTTTATGATTATTTTACATATTATGCAATTGTGCAAGTAATAGTGAATATCATTTGCTTTATATAGCCGTTTCTAACGGCTATGGTCTCGGCTTTGCCGAGACCCCGCACGCGAATGAGTACGTCGATGAGGACGGGCTTGGTACGTCCGGGTCGAAATTACTATAAAACCGAACGGACAAATGTAAAAGAAGTAAAGCAGCAACTTGACAAAAAGAGAAAAGTGTGATAAAATAAAAGTAACAGTAAGGGATTTATTTATGCCGTTTCTGACGGCTTTGACCGGATCCGCACGCGAATGACGTGCGCCGATGAGAACGGGCTTAGCCCGTTCGGGGTCGAAATTACTGTAGAATTTAAATATGTCGCGATTGCGGACCGTAAACCCGTTGGTGCCTTTCGCAGAAAGGCACGGTTCTTAATATGCTAAAAGGAAAAACAGTTATTTTAGGCGTAACCGGAGGAATAGCGGCATATAAGTCCGCATATTTAGCACGTTTGCTAATGAAACACGGTGCGGATGTAGAAGTAATTATGACGAAAAATGCTGCAAATTTCATATCTCCGCTGACTTTTGAAACACTTACAGGAAACCGCTGCATAACAGACAGTTTTGCGCGTGATTTCAAGTATGACGTTAAGCATATAGCACTTGCCAAACGTGCGGATGTTTTGCTGATAGCTCCGGCGACAGCCAATGTAATTGCGAAAATTTCACACGGTATTGCCGATGATATGCTCACCGCAACGGCGCTTAGCTGCGGCATGAATTGCACAGCGGTTGCTCCGGCAATGAATGAGCGTATGTACAATAACCCGATAACACAGGAAAATATCAAACATTTGACAGAATTCGGCTGTACCGTAATTACACCTGCCCGGGGGCTGTTGGCATGCGGGGATTATGCTATCGGAGCATTGCCCCCGGAAGATTTTATCATAGAACATGTTATACACATATGCTTTAATAAAGATATGCAAGGCAAAAAAGTATTGGTGACAGCAGGTGCAACCGCCGAACCGCTGGATCCGGTAAGATTTTTAACCAACCGTTCCACAGGAAAAATGGGATGTGCGGTAGCCAGAGCAGCAATGCTCCGAGGAGCGGATGTCACATTAATTGCAGGAAAAATGAGTGTTCCGCCGCCGTATTTCGTAAATGTCATAAATGTGGAAACGGCAGCAGAAATGTTTGAAACAGTAAAGAACTGTTTCAAAGATTATGATATTATCATTAAAGCGGCAGCAGTCTCAGATTACCGACCTGTCCAAGTAAGTAAGCAGAAAATAAAAAGCGGCAGTGATATGATAAATATTGAGATGACAAAAAACGCCGATATACTGGAGTATATCGGCAAAAATAAACAACCGGGGCAATTCATTTGCGGTTTTTCAATGGAAACTGAAAATTTAACCGAAAATTCCCGGCTAAAACTAATAAATAAAAATGCGGACATGATTGTTGCAAACTCACTGACAACGGAAGGTGCGGGATTTGCGGAAGATACAAATATCGTAACCGTTATAACACAAAACGGGAATATAAAACTTCCGAAAATGCCAAAGTTTGAAGTAGCTATGGAAATCTTACGGTTAATATAACCGTTTCCAACGGATGCGGTTTCGGCTTTGCACAGACCCCCGCACGCAAATGCGTGCGCCGATGAGGACTTCGCTTTGCCCGTCCGGGGTCTAAATTACTGTAAAGGAACCCCCCGGATCTTAATCGGAGGTTTCCTTTGTTTCCGGAGCTTTTGTGAACAGCGTTTCCGCCGGCAATTCATAATATTTTTCAACAGAAAATGACGGATACCCTCTGTCTGACAGAAACTGTCCTATTTCGGCAATCTGCCCGGAAGCCGCATCACCGATTACAATTACAGGCAAGACAAATTTCTTGTCAGCCTTGCCTTCAAGCTTGTCAAGCACTGCCGCAATATCATCCGTCAATTTCTCCGGAGCAGTCTTTTCAAGGTTTATTTTCACAGCAAAGACAGCGCCGTTTAAATGCTCGGGTTTAAAAATCTCACTGGATGAGTTTATAATTCTGTCAGAAGTTTCCTCAATATACACAACCGTTCCGTATTCCGATGCAGTAGATCCTATAATTTTTGCCATATCCACCAAGGCAGTATATCTTTCAGGATTTTTAACAGACCATCCAATATATTCCAAATCCTTGTCACGGAATGGCGGAAATACGAAATCGCCGCAGAAAAGCTTTTCAAAACCTGCCGCCGCTATTTCAGCGGCAATACTTGCGGTATAGGTTTTAGCCCCCTCCGAGAACGGACTTAACCACGGTTTCCCGGCATTCTCACGCTTATTATCAAGCCAGAATTCCTCCTGAGCGTCAAACATATATCCCGAATAGCTGTGGTATTTAGGGCGGATATGGTCTGCCATAACAGACATTGAAGCAGCGGGAACCAGACCGGATTCCCGTATAACAGAAACGGCATCGGATAAACTGAGTTCACCGCGCACTGCCCATGAAGCGCCGCTGACTTCAGAAACATAATAAAGTCCGCCTCCTGTAACTTTAAGGGGAAGAACCACCGTATTATATCCGGAATTCTTAATTTTTTCAATACCTGTACGCAAAGAGTCCGTATCCGCAATTTCAGAAAGATTCATTCTGTATGCCTTTACGGAAGTTTCCTTAACAGGAGGCGTATCGGTATTTTCTGTTTGCGATTCGGTTACCGAAGTCAGAGCAGTCTGGTCAGTTGACGCCGTGCTCGCCTGAGTTTCTTTGTCAGCATTCGGCGGCCCTATAATACGCGGCAGCAGAGCATATCCGGTATAAAGCATCAATATGCACAACAGTACAACCAGTCCGATATAAATAATGGACTGCCGTCTGGCATCACTGAGTCCGCTCCATTTAAACCCGTTCCATTTGGGTTTATAGACCTTAATTTTTTTGTTTGAGTTTTTTATTTTCATCATTATATATTCCTTTTAACACTATACAAACCTACCGTATATACTGTAGTATTACCAATAACTGTTAGCGTAATTTATACAAAATAAGGACAAAATAACCTTATGCAGCACAGTGAGTCTTTAACATTTATTTCAAACTCTAAACGCACACAGTTTTGTCGGAAATAACTGAAACTGCACAGTCCAGTACAGCTGCGGAACACCGGCAAAAGGTCTGCTATATAGCCGTTTCTAACGACTACGGTCCCGGCTTTGCCGAGACTCACACGCAAATGCGTGCGCCGA
>JAISVP010000091.1 GCA_031271475.1 Oscillospiraceae bacterium
TACCCGGTATTGCTGCACTCCGGACATCCTACCGCATCATACACTTCCACGCTTTCATGAATACCCATAAGAAGGTTTTCCTCCGGCTTTGACATACGTTTTACCTTGCATTTCGGACACAACACCTTAACAAGCCTTTGAGCAATTGCGCCTACCAAAGACGACGCAACCAAATACGCGGGAATACCCATATCCACAAGACGGATAATAGACGACGCCGCATCGTTGGTATGCAATGTACTCAAAACCAAGTGTCCGGTAATAGCGGCTCTGATACCGATTTCAGCGGTTTCACTGTCACGCATCTCACCGACCATTACGATATCCGGGTCCTGACGCAGAACCGAACGCAAACCTGCCGAGAAAGTCATCCCGGCCTTATTGTTTACCTGTACCTGATTTACGCCGTCAATATTTTTCTCCACAGGGTCTTCAATTGTGATTACGTTAACATGGGGTTTGGCAATCTCCGCAAGAGTAGCATACAGCGTTGTCGTCTTACCGGAACCCGTAGGCCCGGTGACAAGAATAACCCCGTGAGGGCATTTAATCATCGAGGAATACATTTTGTAATTATATTCCGACATACCCAAATCTGTAAGTTTCCTTAAGGCAATCTGCCCTGTTGAAAGAATACGGATAACAATCTTTTCCCCGTTAACCATCGGCAGCGAAGACACACGCATATCCAAGGTTATTCCGTCAACAATCTGAGTATAACGTCCGTCCTGAGGCACTCTGCGCTCGGCAATATTCATGCCGCTGATGAGCTTTATTCTCGTACTAAGAGCACTGTGCACCACATTGGAAATCGTCATCAGCTCAAGCAAGTCGCCGTTTACACGAATCCTGATTTTTGTATAAGTGGAAAACGGTTCGATATGTACGTCCGTAGCCTCCGCCCTGAAAGCATTTTCCACAATCGTTGTCGCAAGTTTTACAATCGGCGCGGATTCCACACGTTCTCTTGACGCGTCATCCTCTTCCTCTTCATGAAGCTGATTTACCCCTTCCAGAACACTGTCAACATTCTGCATGGAGTAATGCCGGCCGATTGCTTTTTTTATACCGGTTTTTGTAGCCAGCACAGGTATCGTGTCCATACCTGTAAAAACCTTAATATCCTCAAGAATATTAAAGTTTATCGGGTCGTCTGTTGCAATCGTAAGACGTCTGCCCTGTATGCTGTACGCCATTACCATATGCTTTTTAGCCAATGTCTCCGGAATTTTAAGCACAGCCTCCGGATCAATCGTCGTCAAATCGAGATCCACATACGGAACCCTTAGTTTCTCCGCCAATGCCTTTATAAAATCAACCTCAGTGAGAAATCCGGAATCTATAATAACATCCCCGAATCTCTTTTGACCTTGTGCCTCTCGCTGGGCATCCAATACCGCGTTCAACTGTTCTGCTGTTATCAGCTTTTTCTGTATCAGATACTCACCTATCGGTGTATTCCTCATTGCTTACCTCCGCCTTATATTTAAATTGTTATTTGTTCTTGACATCTGTCTCTCTTTGTGGTATACTATGGAAATGAAGGAGGAACAGATTATGTTTACTGATGATATTTTAAAACAAAACTACCTTGATACCGGGTTTTACATTGCCGCTTACACTCTCATTACGTTTTTGGGGCTTACCGTAGGATCATTCCTTAACGTCTGCATATGCAGAATTCCGAAAGGTGAGTCCATCACCGAAAAAGCATCGCACTGCGTTAAATGCGGGGCGTCCATCAGGATATATGACTTGATACCCGTGCTCAGCTGGTTTTTTTTGCGTGGGAAATGCAGGGAATGCGGTGAAAAAATATCCGGACGCTATCCCCTTGTTGAGGCGCTGAACACAGCTGCTTACATTATACTTTTCACATGGTTTGATATAAACATACATTCTATAATCATGTGTATAGCATCCTCTATCCTAATATGCATAGCATTTGTTGACATTGACACACTTGAAATAGACCCTGCCGCACTGATTGCCTTAGCAGTACTCGGAATCGCCGATGCCGTGTTCGCATTTTTCTTCCCGGAATTTATGCTTTCGGGCTTACTGACAATTCCGGACAGACTCATAGGAGCGGTATGCATATCGGTTCCGTTCTTCGTCATAGGAGAAATTTTCGCGCTTATCACAAAAAAGATCACAGGCGAAAAAGTACGCGGCATTGAACTGGGCGATACATTCCTCATGGCAGCTTCGGGCTTGCTTATCGGATGGCAGGCAACCGTTGTCGCCGCATTTATGGGAATAATTCTTGCCTCCATCGGCGGAATCATTTCCAAACTCAGAACAGGGGAGTCCAAAATCCCATTCGGACCGTATCTTGCCGCAGGTATTTTTCTTGCCGCAATGTTTGGACAAGTTATAACAAACTGGTATCTTACGCTGTTGGCTCCTAAGCAGTAAACCGGATCTTTTATGCGTCCGGTTTCTAAACCGTAAACGCACTTCCTAAACGGTATGCCAACACTTTTATGCCCAATTCTTAAACCGTAAATGGCTCTTTTATGTCCCAATTCCTAAACCGTAAACGAATCTTTTGCACCCTTTGGCTGTTTTTTAGAAAAGTCAAAAAAGCATACGGTATGCCTGTACTTAAAAATGCAGAATCATTCCCCGCCTGTCTACAGGCGGGGAATTTTTCCTGTTCTTAGTCTTAGTCTATACTTAAATGCTTAGGCAGTGTAAAGATAATATAGGTCTTTGTACCGCCGGTCCAACCGGTTTTATCAACATCACCGTCACTGAACGGACCGGTCTCTGCCACAGCACCCCCAGCAGTTGCAGAAGTAAAATGCTCCATCCGCTCACGGCTGTTCTGATTCATCTCGCCTCTGTACGGCGCCTTAACAGGATTACCGGCAGAGTCCAGCATTGTTCCCCAATCACCGTGATCCGGATCCGTATTCCACTCTGACGGATCTGGGTAAACTGCTTCGCCGCTCGTTTTAAAGAAGTGCTTGAACCGCAGTGCGTAATCCGTATCAAGGGTTTTCGGATCCGCCGGAGTACCGTCAGGTCTTGTATAGTTGTCAGCCCAAAGCGGAATCTCTATGCCTTCCGAAATCCAAACATTTTCCTTATTCAAAGCTTCATTCCACTCTTCTTTAGTCATGTCTAAATGACCTATTCCCGCCGTTCCTGATCCATCATCTGGGAATTTCGCCAAGTCAGTAGGCAAAGGCACTGTGGGAGTAGTCAGCGTTTCATTTACCGGGTCTAAAATTTTTGTCGGCATCCGTGCCAAGAGGAAATCTTTTCTGATATTACCCGTACCGGGTTCCGTAAGGTTCGGCAGCCCGAAACTTGCGGTAATATACTGGTTAGTCGCACCCCAAAGCCCCTCAGCCGCCAATTTATCACCGGTATTGCGGTCGAACGCATTAATAGTGATTGACATGGTTTTTGCGAAGGTTGACATATTGTACTGCCTTGAACCGTGAATAGCCTCATCATAACCGGGGTCATCAACAGAAAGGCTTCCGCTATAATCATTTACAAGTCCGCCCTTATCGTTATACACGGGCGTTCCGAATACAACTTCATATCCGTAGGACTCATAAAACGCGGGATTCACCGCAAAATTCCTTGTCGGAACCTGCATAAAGCTCATTGTCGAAAGATTCGTAAACTGACTCAAAGGCTGCCCAATATATGCATCTTTATTACCGTTCATCTTATAAAGCTCACTGCCGTTTACGGTATACAGCGTTACTTTGCCTCTGTCAACTCTGGAAGCGCCTTTTATGGTGCTTATATACTCCCCATTATCAATTTCGAGA
>JAISVP010000095.1 GCA_031271475.1 Oscillospiraceae bacterium
ATCTGATTTTCAGAAACGTCCAAACCTGTAAATTCAGCGCCGTACTTATAAAGATTCCGCGGCAAAACACCCGTGCCGGTGCCGATGTCAAGCACCTTTTGCCCGCTGACGCAAAGTCCTGTTTCCACTAACTTACGGTAGAAAATGCCGGGATAAATATCACGGAACTTTGCGTAATCTTCCGATGTTCTTCCCCAATCAAAACTTTCCGTGCAGTCAGTCCCTGCAACGCTCATTTAATCACCGCCATTGTACAGTATACGCATTTATTGTATCACGGTTTCGGCTCAATGTCAATATGCTTTTTTATACTTCCGGAAGTCTTCGGCAAACGAAACCCGAATTACTGGGGGTTTTCTTCGAATTCTATCAAAAATTGGAAGCATTCTTCGGTAAGTTTTCTGATTTCCTCCATTCGGCGGCATTTCTCATTCATCAGGTTGAAATCTGTATATACTTCCTCTTTTGTTATTTCGTGCTCCAAAACATTTAATTCCGCTTCCAGCTGCTCCAGATTCTTTTCATATTCCGCCCTTTTATTCCTGCGGGCAGCCTCAAGACTTCTCTTTTCTTTTGCTGAGATGTGCACGTAAGACCTGTCCGGGTTTTCAGACACAGAATTTTTCTTGCTCGCCGAAAGATTTTCACCCCCGCGTAAACCGATATCCGGTTTAGTTTGAGATTGCTGGTAATGAGTCCAATTCCCATTGAAAATCCGAACGCCGCTCCCTGTGAATTCGATAATCCTGTCCGCTAATTTATCAAGTAAAAATCTGTCATGTGATACGAAGATAACAGTTCCTTCATACTCTGACAGTGCCTTTTCCAAAACTTCACGGGATGCTAAATCCAAATGATTTGTAGGCTCGTCAAGCAGCAGAATATTGCTTTTAGATTTCATTATTATTGCAAGTTTTACTTTTGCGGTCTCTCCTCCGCTGAGCACGCCGATTTCTTTATGCACGTTTTCTCCGTATAACCGAACACTTGCCAGCAAACTGTAAATCTCATAGTCGGACATTGCCGGATACAGTTCACGCAAATGCTCAAATACGGTTTGTTTTACCGCAAAAGTATTTCCCTGCTCAAAGTATGCGGGTCTGACATTAACTCCCCATGTCACCCCTTTTTCTTTGTTAATGAGCGCTTTTATAAGTGTGGATTTTCCCGTACCGTTTGCCCCTATAACTCCAACTCTCTGTGTGCGTTTGACTTCAAATGAAATGTTTTTCGCAAGTACCTTTTCCCCGGCGGTTAAATCAAGATTCTTAACTTCAAGCAAGTCAAGAGACGGATTTACATCAAACTCAAATTTCAGTTTTACATCTGTGTGTCTGATTTCCGGATCGGTAATTTCACCTAATCTTTCCAATGCCAACGCTTTGGAATGTGCGGATTTTGCAGTTGAGGCTCTTACATGATTCCTTGCGACATAATCCTGAAGATCTGCGGCTTTTTTCTTTAATGATTCATACTGTTTCCTTTGTGACTTTAAATCCAGTTCTTTAAGTGCAAGGAATGAGCTGTAACCGCCTTTATAGCGTTTTAAAACAGTATTTTCAATTTCGCAGATACCCGTGCAGATCATATCAAGAAAATATCTGTCATGCGAAACAGTCAGCAATGCGCCTTTGTATGACTTAAGCCACTGTTCAAGCCATGCCAAGGTTTGCAGATCAAGATGGTTTGTCGGTTCGTCAAGCATAAGCAAGTCCGGCTGTTCGAGCAAAAGCTTACAAATCGACAGCTTCATTTTCTCACCGCCGCTTAATGCCGATACTTCCCGTGCATACATCTGTTCACCAAAACCCATACCGTTTAACACTGTTTTAATCTTATAATCTATGGCATACCCGTCATTTTGTTCAAAATATGCGGAAATCTCAGCATACTTATTCAAGACATCATGCGGCTTGCTTTCCGGCGATTGTGCATTTACAGCCGGCATATCCTCTGTATGAAAACATTCTTCAATTTCTGTCATCTGTGCTTTTATCTCAAGCAAATGCGAAAACACTTGCCGCATTTCTTCAAACACCGAATTCTCCGTGTTAAGTCCTGTACCTTGCTCCAAATACCCAACGGTAACATTGCCGCCATAGGAAATATCACCCCCATCAGGCAATTCCCGGCCTGCAATCATGCGCAAAAGCGTGGACTTTCCGCATCCGTTAAGTCCTATAAGTCCAAGTCTGTCAAGTTTACTGACGGTTAAATCCACATCTTTTATCACATGGCTGCCATTGTATATTTTACTTATTTTTGAAAGTGTTATCAGCATATCTGTCCTTTTTTGTGTATGTGAATTGCATTTTTATAAGTTTTACGCCGTCAGTTTTTCAGAGCAGTCCGGCATAGGTTTTACGCCGTCAGTCTTCCATAACCGTGTGGAAAAATCTGTTGCGGCCGCTGTTTTTGGACTTGTAGAGCATTTTATCAGCTGCCTCTATAAAATCGTTTGAAGTATGGCTTTCGGTTACTTTTCCGGTAGCAACGCCCAATGAAAGTGTTACGCAGTCAGCTATATCCGAACTCTCATGCGGGATATTCAGTGACATTATATTATCAAGAAGTTTTTGTGCAAGTTTAACCACTTCCGCTTCATGTGTATACGGCAGCACAATAACAAACTCCTCACCTCCGTAACGTGCCACAAAATCTGACTTATCCGTTAAAGTGTCAGAAAGTGCAGCCGCTATGGTTTTAAGGCAGGTATCTCCTTTGGCATGACCGTATGAGTCATTGTATTTTTTATAGAAGTCTATATCCACCATTATCAGACTTAACACAGCATTGCTTCGCGAGAGTGTATTTATGATCTGTTCAATGTTCTCATCGAAATAACGTCTGTTCGGGATAGCTGTAAGGGAATCGTAGAAGCTCTTTTCGGCTTCTGACTCAAGCTTGCGTATATCCCTTAAATCATGATTGTATACCGCAACAATAAAGTTACTGTTGCTTTGTATGCGTACAAGCGTAATCTCCGTTGGCAGCGGCGTGCCGTCAAGCAATTGGTATACCCATTCCGTTCTGAGTCTTCCGGTTTCAAATGCTTTTTTCAGATTCACAACCGATTTTTCAGACGAACGCCGTCCGTCCGGCTGATACTTAGGAAAACTGCGTATTTCAAACTGTTCAAGGAATTCCCGTTTATTCCTGAACCCAAAAAGTTTTACCGCCGCATGATTGCAGTCTATGAGGTTTAAATTCTCATCCCATAACTGACATCCTAAAGGTACGCTGTCAAGCATAAGTTCCGTATGTTCAACGGCTTTACGCATTTCCAATTCATATTCACAGCGGTTTACAGTGGAAATCATCATAATTCCGGCACTGCGTAAAATTCTTATTTCCTCTTTTGAGAATCGGCGTTCCTTAGTGCAATCCTCAAAGCTTATAAAGCCCCAGAAATCATCCTGCAAAAACAGCGGAATAACCAAAATAGACTTTATGTTCAGCGGCATGAGTAATTCCTGTTCAAATTTAGACAGATTCGATACGGGAGAATTGATGTTGTCGGCAGTTAACAATGTTTCCTCCCATGAGTACGGATAAGGATAAAGATAGCCGCCCGTTTCCGGACTTTCGGGCTGATAACCGTACGGACCGGTCCATTTGTGAATAAGTTTATATTCTGTTGCGCCGCGTACCACCGCTCTTTTCCATATTGAAATACGGTCGGTTTTTATACTGTTCGCTATTATCCCCATACTGTCAGACAAAGAATCCCCAAGACCTGATGCGTCCGCACGCAGTAACCTTACGGCAATAATACTAAGTTCAGAAATAAGTTTTGACTGATACCCTATTTGTTCGGACATTTGTTTTTGTTCACGCAAATCATAGGTATAGGCTATACCTATCCATTTATCACTGCGTTTTGTCCGGCAAATAGTAACTTCGCACGGAACAGCTTCCCTGTTCGGCAGAGTATACAGCCACTCTGTTTTAATAAATTCTCCGTTAATTGCACGTCTTAGGAGTTCTTTCTGTTTAACGCTGGAATATTCGCCGTCCGATTGGTATTCCGGATGAAAATCAGGTAAATTATCCAGTAAATCCTGCTTTTCGACACCGAAAATTTCGGTCATCTTGTTATTGCAGTCAATAAACTTTAAATTTTCGTCAAACAAAACAAATCCAATCGGGACGGATTCCCATATTGTGCTGTTCATTTCAATGGCATCTTTTGCATTAACCATACCGGTTATATCAAAACCGTATTCAAGGTGTGCTTTTTTTCCTTCCGGCAAGTCTATAAGCATTGCTGTTTTATGGAAAACAGCATTATTCAATTTCAGTTCGACCTGCTGCCAAATTACAGGTTCATCGGGATTTTCTCTCAGTTTAAAAATAGGACAGTCTTCACATCGGGTTGTACGTCCCTGCAGCAGTTCATAACAAATTGAGCCTATGTAGCTGTCGCTTTCCCTAAACCCAAAAGCTTCACGCATGAATTTGTTCAAAAATATAACTTTATCTGTTTGAGCATCCATAACACAAACAAACGCATTTACATTGTCTAATATAGCAACAAGAACATCACGGGGATATAAGCTTAAATCATTTTTCATAAAGAAACCTCCAGCTATACGGTAAACTCTTTACTTATTATACCGTATTGCAAACTGTGTCCGCAGCATAAATTTAATAAAAAGTCAAGATAATTTTCTGAAAAAGCAGTGTACGGCGGCAAATTAAAGATATTTCCGCCTGCACACAGCATTTTCTCTCTTTGCTTTTTTTGATTCTTATATTTTAACATTCTTTTCTCTTTTTGTCAAGACACTTCCGTATGGATAATTGCTGTGTTTTTATCTTAATTTAAATTGCTTGCTTTTTACAAGTCAAGTCCGTAAGATCTTAAAGTTTCTGTATTTGCCGCTTTGCGGCGTTCGAGTTCTGCTAATTCTTTAGTGAACATTTTAGGGTTGAATGTTTTTTCAAGTTTTAATTTTTCAAGTTTTTTTAATTCTTCATTGTAGAATTCCTGTGTAAATCGGAATAATTCCCCATTCCCTCTTTTAAGTTGATAGGCAATTGATGAAATGTATCCTTCAAGTGCCTTTATCACCCCCTCTTTGTTATTGGTTTTTATTAATAATAGTCCCTCATTGCAGTAATTATTTGGATTGTCATTACCAAGGTTTTCATCATCATAAATTGACATGTGCAGATTAAATCTGTAAAAATAATCAACACATGCATCAAGTGTGGTTGCCTTATCAAGGATAGGAAGAATAATGTTTTCAGAAATTCTCAATGAATATTCGACAGCATAAAGTAATGACTCTTCATTATCTGCTAAGTATGGAAACCTATATATACTTTTCCTAAACTTTCTGAATTCAGATTCAGGGTCATCATTCCAAGGGTTTGACTGTGAATAAAAAAACCAATTGCTACTAAACCAATTTACATTATCACTTGGTGTCCAAGTTAAATCAATAGACTGCCTGTAAACCGTAGCCACGCCGCCTAAAATGTCAAACGCTTTGAAGCCGGAATCAAAGCACCATTCATTTCTGTAAGTTATAACATGAATAATCTCACCTCCCGGGACAACCCGGACGAAATACGGCTGTCTGCCCTTGATTTTGACGAAACCGAGCGGGGCTAAAGCCTGTCCGAAAACGTTTTTAAAAACTGTGTTTAACGATGTCATAATTTATTCCCCTTTTATTTTTCACTGAAATGCATTAATGTTTTGTTATGCGGCGTTTCCGCTGCCAATAGCATTCCTTCTGATTTTTGCGTGCATATTTTTCCTCAGTGCCATGTAGACGATAACTAAGAATACGGAGCTGAGAATCCATGCAAGCGGACTGGCAAAACATACTGCATTGAATCCGAAAGCGCCGACAAAGCATACTGTAATCAGTATTCTTGAGCCGAGTTCAATAACACCGCCGAGAAGAGGCAAGAAGCCGTATCCGATACCTTGAAGGGCATTTCTGAAAACAAACAGAAGTGCGATAAACGGATAAAAAACAGCGGTAGATTTAAAGTAACGGTCAATAAGTCTGACAACATCCGGAACTTCCTCATACAGAAAGAGCATAGACATTGGCTTATTAAAAAATACTAATGCAATAAAACATATGACTGCACAAATTAAAGCCAGTATAACAGCCTGTTTAATACCTTTTTTTACCCGCTTAAGCTTTCTTGCTCCCATATTCTGCCCGCAGTATGAAGCCATAGCCGTACCGAGTGTCTCAAACGGCATAATTGCAAACAGCTGTAATCTCATAGCCACAGACATAACCAGTACAATATCCGACCCCAGTGAATTAACGGCTGCCTGCACGATGATTGTCCCGACCGCCGTAATGGAATATTGGAAAGCCATAGGACAGCCTTTCCCTAACAGGGAAAGGAGCATAGCTTTATTCGGTTTTAAGTCATTTTTTGACAGTCTAAGTACAGGATGATGCTGGCGTATATACAGCAGACACAATGCCCCGGACAGTATCTGGGCAATAACGGTGGCAACGGCAACCCCGATGACAGCGAGGTTAAACACTGTTACGAAAAGCAAATCAAGTCCTATGTTAAGCAGCATACCGACTATAAGGAACATAAGGGGTGTCTTACTGTCTCCCACGGCACGTAAAATTGAGTTAATTAAGTTAACAAACAGTGTTGCTGACAGAGCTGAAAATACTATTATGAGGTAGACAGCCGCGTAGTCAAGAAGTTCTTCCGGGGTTTGCATAAGTCTTAAAAGCGGACGTGCGGTAAAAACTGTAATCAGAGTAAGCACTATTGAGAATCCTACAGATAAAATAATTGAATTACCGATAAAACGCCGCATCCGTTCGTAATTGCCTCCCCCGAAAGACTGTGAAAAATCAATGGCAAATCCATTGGCAAGTCCTATGACAAATCCGAACACAAGAAAAGTAATGCATCCTGTGGAACCCACTGCCGCAAGTGCGTCATTGCCGACAAATTTTCCGACAACTATAGCGTCAACCATATTGTAAAGCTGCTGAAAAAGACTGCCTACCAAAAGCGGCAGACAGAAATTCACGATGATTTTCATTGGGAAACCTTTAGTCATATCCTTAGTCATAACTGTGATAAATTGCGGTTTGCATTTACTGTGGAAAAGAACAGTGCGTTTCTTAAAAACATACGGCACTTCGTGCTATATACGTTTCTAACGGCTATAGTCTCGGCTTTGAGGATAGGCTTAGTCTATCCTCAATCGAAATTACTGTATAAGCCTTCACTTATGGCATTAAACAGCTGTTAGAAGCGGCTGTACAACGCTGCGGCAAATACAGCCAGCTTATTTATCGGCGTTTTCAAGGGTCTTTACGCACATATTCAATATTAAACCGCTCTCCTTTATTTAAACTTAGAGCCCGTAAAAAGATTTTAGACAGGCTTTTACAGTAATTTCGCCCCCGAACAGGCTAAGCCCGCTTTCATCGGCGCACGCGTTTGCGTGCGGGTCTCGGCTCTGCCGAGACTGCAGCCGTTAGAAACGGCTATAACAGACATACGGTGAAATTAGCATAACTTACGGCATTTTACAGTTCCTGAATTTCGCAGAATGTCCAGTGACCAATGACAATTTTTGCAGTCTGAGCGTCAATTTACTGCTGATTGCCAACTGCTATTATACACTATTTGACGCACATTTGCAAGAGGGGAATCAAGACTTTCTCAAAAATGAAAAAAAATTCAAAAAAACTATTGCATTGTTATATAAAATGTGTTAAAATGATACACGTGCAGTAAGAGAGCTGACTGCATACCGACAGACCTCTGATAACTGCCCGTTGATTTGCACGGTGAAATCCATAGCTGTTTCTAACTGCTATATGGACTTTGCCCAGATCACAGTGTTAGAAATGACTGTATGGGCTTTTAGAGGCATCCTGCTCCTAACCGGGAATATCCTGAGTCAGTAAAGTACAGGCGTATGTGGAATGTGAACCAAACCGCTATAAAACAAGGAGGGAAGAAAAATGGTAAATATTGGATATGGAAATATGGTATCTTTAAGTAAATTGGTATCAATTACAAGTGCGGAGTCAGCGCCGATGAAACGTATCATTAGCGAGGCAAAGGACAGAGGGAAACTGATTGACGCAACTTACGGCAGGAAAACACGGGCAGTCTTGATAATGGACAGCGACCATGTTATTCTTGCGTCAATGCAGCCGGACACGATTGCGACACGCTATGAACTTGAAATGAAAGACTATGAACTTAATGCCGAGGAAAAGGACGATTGATGTTATGAAAGCAGGATTGCTGATAGTGGTATCCGCACCGTCCGGATGCGGTAAGGGGACAATTCTCAGGGAAGTTATGAAGGACGGCGGATATTACTATTCAGTGTCTGCTACTACCAGAAAGCCGCGTGAAAATGAAATACACGGCAAAGATTATTTTTTCATTACGGAAGATGAATTTAAGCGCTGTATAGACTCCGGAGAGATGCTTGAGTATACCGTTTATTGCGGATATTATTACGGCACGCTGAGACAGCCTGTGTATGACAGGTTAAGCAGCGGAGAGGACGTAATTCTGGAAATAGAGGTCGACGGCGCCCGGCAAATCCGGAATCTGTGTCCGGATGCCGTTTTTATTTTCTTTCAGCCGCCGTCACTTGAGGCGCTTCGCAGCCGCCTTCTGGAACGGAATTCAGAGTGTGATGAGATAATTCAGCAGCGTCTGACTGCGGCGCAGGAAGAACTGAAACATACTGAAGAATATGACTATGCAATAGTAAATGAAACAGTTCAGAAAGCTGTGGATGATTTCAAAGCGGCAGTGCGTGCGGAAAAACTCAAAAGAGACAGCGGTGCCGGGAATAAGGTATGACCCGCAGCTAAAAATACAAACGGCGGTTTAGGGTAAAGATGGAGGGAACAATGACAGAAAGTAATATGTTAAGACCGGCAATAAGTCAGTTGGCGGGAAAGAATGACAGCCACTACTCATTGGTGGTGGGCGTCGCGAAGAGGGCACGTGAGATTTCTGACGAAATTGCCGCACGTGAGGAAACCCTTGAGGAAAAACCTGTTAAGACCTCAATAGTGGAACTGGCAAGCGGTAAATATGTCATTAACAGTTGAAGCCGGTTTACAGATGTTCAAAAAGGGGTTAAGTAATCATGGTGCATAAACTCGCACAAGTTGCAATAGGACTTGCGGCTTATTCATTTGATAAACCGTTTACCTATAATATCCCGATAGAGATGAGGGATGTTATAAAACCCGGAGCACGTGTAATTGTGCCGTTTGGCCGCGGTAACCGTAAGCGGATAGGTTTGGTGCTCTCTGTGGAAGACGCAAATACACAGTTAACTGCCGACAGGATACCGCCGGAAGGTTCGGATACACACCCGGCACCTGACAGAGAACTGTTAGCATCGGGGGAGCGGTATGCGGATGTTCCCGGTTCCTCCGGCGCCGACAGGGTAAAGGCAAGTGAACCTAACGGTTCCGGAATGTCTGTATACGCCGGCGGCGCAGAATCTCAAAGCAATCAGTCCGCCGCTTATTTTACAAATTCGGGTATGAAAAATACCGGTCGGCTCCGGAAAGAAGATTTAAAGCAGAATCTGAAGACAATAGACGTTCTGATAGACAATGATCCTTTGCTTACGGATGAGCAGTTTGAGCTTATGCTGTGGCTTAAGCAAAGGACATTTTGCACTTATTACGATGCTTACAGAACTTTTATACCGGCGGGAATGAATGTGTTTGTCAATGAGCGTTATTCATTGGATATGAAAAATGTTGACGGAACTAAACTGACAGGCGATGAAGCGGAATTTATAAACAGACTCCAGAGTACGAAAACGAAAAAAGAATTTGATGCGGTAATGGACGGTGCGGTGAGCAGGAATGATGAGGTGTTCCGCAGTCTTATTGGGATGGGCGTGCTGAAAAAACTTGAGGATTATAAGCAGCGTGCGGGAAACCGCAAAATGAAAATGCTCAGGTTAAGTGACAGATATCTGGCGGGCGGAATAACAATGGGTCTGCCGCCTAAGAATCAGTCCGTAATAAAGCTTTTGGAAGAAACAGGCAGTGCTTCTCACAAAGAAGTGTGCTCTGTATGCGGTGTGACTGCCGCGGTGCTTAAAGGAATGGTAACAAAGGGTCTTATTGAACAGTATGAACGTGATACCTATCTTGATATGTATGGAGACACTTCCGATTTCTATACGGAATCACCGGCAGAGCTGGAACTCAATAAGGAGCAGATGCGTGCTTATGACGAAATTGCGGAAGGTATAGAACTGGGACAGCCAAAATGTTTTCTTCTGCACGGAGTTACCGGAAGCGGCAAGACGTCGGTTTTTAAAAAGCTTATAGATTATACCTTGAGAATGGGCAAACAGGCAATGCTTTTAGTGCCGGAAATAGCGTTAACGCCGCAGATGCTCGGTCAGTTCCGCCGGATGTTCGGAGAACAGACCGCTGTAATTCACAGCGATTTACCGTTGGGAATGCGAATGAATGAGTTCAAACGCATAAAGGCATGTCAGGCGAAAATTGTAATCGGCACCCGCAGTGCGGTCTTTGCTCCGCTTGAAAATATCGGTATTATAATTATGGATGAGGAAGGGGAACGCAGTTATAAGTCTGACGCGTCGCCCCGGTACAATACTGTGGACGTTGCGAAAAAACGCTGCATGACACACAATGCAGTTCTGGTTCTCTCATCGGCAACACCTACTGTTGAGAGTTATTACCAAGCGTCTAAAGGCCGGTATAAACTCATTGAAATTAAAAAGCGTTACCGGGAGGCTCCCTTGCCGAACGTACACATTGTGGATATGGCAAAGGAACGTATCAGCGGCAATGCCTCGGAGTTCAGTTTAAAACTCACGGAGGAAATAAGGGAAAACATAAAAAGGGGTGAGCAGACAATTTTACTGCTTAACCGCAGGGGATATAATTCTGTTCTTGTCTGTACACAGTGCTATGAGCCGATTTCCTGTCCGCACTGTTCGGTACCGCTTACTTATCATAAAGCAGGGGAGTTTTTACTGTGCCACTATTGCGGACACAGCGGTTTTGCTCAGCAGCCATGTAAGAAATGCGGCAATAAAGTCATGCGTCCTATGGGATTCGGAACCCAGAAGATAGAGGAGCAGTTACAGGGATTAATTCCGGATGCAAGAATTCTGCGTATGGATTCGGACACAACGTCGTCAAGACATTCGTACGAGCAGAAGTTTAAGGCATTTGCCGACGGGGATTATGATATAATGCTCGGAACTCAAATGATAAGTAAAGGGCTTGACTTTCCGAATGTAACGCTCGTGGGTGTAGTGTCGGTGGATAAATCCTTGCTATACGGGGACTTCCGGAGTTATGAACGGACTTTCTCACTGATTACGCAGGTAGTCGGCAGAAGCGGCAGAGGGGAAAAAAGCGGCAGGGCATACCTCCAGACCTTTCAGCCGGACAATTATATAATACAGCTTGCCTCACGGCAGGCATATAAAGAGTTTTACAATGAAGAAATACAGTTAAGGCGGGCATTGATCTTTCCGCCGATATGTGATATATGTACGGTTATGTTTGTAGGGGAGTCGGAAACGGATGTGCAGAAAGCCGCGGCGAAAGTTTTTGCACTCATAAAAGAAATATTGGATGGGAGAACAGATGTATCGCCTTTGCGTGTATTTGTTCCGACTAAATGTCCGCATGAGAAGATAAACGGAAAATATCATTACAGAATAATAATGAAATGCAAGAATACACAGCAGTTCCGTGAGTTTATTTCCAAGATGCTGTACTCGGCTGCTGAGTGTGCGGAATGTTCAAAGGTCGCGGTTTATCCGGATATTAACGGGGAGCTGTACTGATGAACAGCCACTGTCAACTTAAATAAGGGGGATGTGAGTGTTTGGCGATAAGGAAAATAGTAACAAAGGAGGATCCGCTGTTAAAGAAACGCTGCCGGGATGTTGTACAGTTTAACGAACGGCTTTGGGTTTTGCTTGACGATATGAGGGAAACGCTGGACAAGTTTGACGGAGCCGGTATAGCCGCACCTCAAGTCGGAGTGCTCCGCCGTGCTATGATAATTATGGAAGGTGATGAGGATGATTATATACTGACAGAAGCTGTGAATCCGGAACTTTTGGAAGTAAGCGGAGAGCAGTACGATGTTGAGGGATGTCTGTCCTGTCCGGATGACTGGGGCTATGTCACCCGTCCGATG
>JAISVP010000147.1 GCA_031271475.1 Oscillospiraceae bacterium
CAGTATTACGGTCCGGTGCGTGAACAATCAATTTAGCAATCATAGAGTCATAATTCGGCGGTATGGTATAACCCTGATAAACCGCACTGTCAATTCTGATACCCGGCCCCCCGGGTGTATGCAAAGCATTTATTTTCCCCGGACACGGACGGAATTCATGTGCGGTATCTTCCGCATTTATACGGCATTCAATAGAGTGACCGCTGATTTTCACATCTTCTTGGGATACGGGCAGTGTTTCTCCGCCCGCAAGTTTAAACTGTAATTGAACCAGATCAATACCGGTAACAAATTCAGTTACAGGATGTTCTACTTGAATCCTTGTGTTCATTTCCATAAAGTAGTAATTCATATGACTGTCTACAAGGAATTCAATAGTCCCGACATTGGAATAGTTTGCCGCTTTTGCAGCATTAACAGCCGCCGCCCCCATTTCCTCACGCAACGCGGGAGTGATTACCGTGCTTGGTGCTTCTTCAAGAAGCTTTTGATTGCGTCTTTGGAGACTGCAGTCGCGCTCGCCAAGATGTATAACATTGCCTTTACTGTCGGCGGCAATTTGAAACTCTATATGTCTTGGGGAATCAAGAAATTTTTCAATATAAACTGCATCGGAACCGAAATAATTAAACGCCTCAGTTTTTGCAGCCGCCATTTGTTTTTCAAGATTGGCAGCAGAATTTACAATCCGTATGCCTCTGCCGCCGCCGCCTGCGGCGGCTTTTATGAGTATGGGATACCCTATTTCCTCAGCAAGTATTCTTGCCTGCTCTATATTTTCAACAATCCCGTCAGATCCGGGAATTACAGGTATTCCTGCACTTTTCATGGTTGCCTTAGCCATTGCCTTGTCTCCGAGCATTTCAATTGCTTCAGGAGAAGGCCCTATAAACGTCAGTCCGCATTCGGCACATTTCCGTGCAAACTCCGCATTTTCAGCCAAAAAACCAAACCCCGGGTGTATAGCATCGCAATGCGTATTAAGTGCGGCAGTAATAATTGCATTTATATTAAGATAACTGTTTATGGAATCAGCAGGACCTATGCATACTGCTTCATCGGAGATTTGGGCATGTAAAGCCGTGCGGTCAGCAGTTGAGTACACCGCAACGCACTGTATGTCAAGCTCACGGCAAGCACGTAAAATCCGCACTGCAATCTCGCCTCTATTAGCAATCAGTACTCTTTTTAAGTTGTGTGGGGGACTCATCGGAACCACTTTTGAGTCATGGTTTGTTTTTTTCCCTTCAGACGGTTCTTTTGCCGCTGATGATGTTTCACGCGGGGTTAATTCCACACTTTGGGCAAGATCTGTACTACGCATAAACTGAGCCTCTTTCTGTTACTAAACTGAAAATTATATAAAAACACACAGATACATCGAAGATACAGCCGTTTCTAACGGCTATGATCGCGGCAAATCCGAAACCCGCACTCATTTATTTGCACGCGTTGATGAGAACTTCGCCAGTTCGGGGGCGAAATTACTGTAATGTGCATTCCTCAGTTACCCCTACTTTAATGCGAACTTAATATCACATGCCAACGCAACTTTACCGTCCACGGAGGCGACACCCCGACCTATTCCGATAGATGCTTTGAATTTGTGAATCTGTACCTCAAGCCTCAGCATATCGCCGGGAACAACCTGAGTTTTAAATTTCGCACTGTCAACGCCTGCGAGAAATCCCAGTTTCCCTTTATGTTCCGGGAGTGCAAGCATTGCCGTAGCACCTGCCTGTGCCAGCATTTCAATCATCAGCACACCGGGCACAACAGGGTAATCAGGGAAATGTCCTTTAAACCAAAACTCATCGGATTTGATATGTTTTTGTGCCACAATACGCATACCCGGCACAATCTCCAATACCTCATCAATCAGCAAAAAAGGTTCGCGGTGCGGAATAATTTCCTTTATTTCTTCGATACTCATGCCATCCTCCAATTTTCAAGCTGTCCGTTCCGGTTGGCGGCGACCTACCGTATCGGCATAACTGTTATCACCGTCTGATCAAATTCTACACTCTCTCCGTTTTTAACAAGAATTTCTTTGACGGTGCCGTCAAAATCGCACTGTATTTCATTCATAAGCTTCATAGATTCAATTATCATAACCGTGTCGCCCTTTTTTACACTTTGTCCGACAGTAACGAAAGGCGGAGCATCAGGTGAGGGAGCGGCATAAAATGTTCCGATTATGGGAGCCTTAATTTCAAGAATTCCGGTATCGGCAGCATTTTCAGGAGTGCTGTTCGCAGATGAGCCGTTTGCCGCCGCATTAACCGGAACTGCCGGCGTGATAACTGTATCCTTATGCGTTTCAATAACCAACTCCCCGCCGCTGCTTTTCATAAGGAATTTATACAGCTTTTTTTCATGTACTATATCAATCAACTCTTTCAATTCATCAAAAGAGAGGTTACAGATTTTTGTTTCCGGCATAACATCCTCCTAAACATCCGTTGTTATTTTTTTTTAGTGAATTTGTGAACAATCCAAATTACAATTGCGATAAAAAGTATTCCGGGTACAAGCCTTCCGACATTGTATGCTATAACATCTCCTATTCCCTCCATATTATTCCTCTTTCTTAAAGCACAGGCAAGCGTTATGTCCGCCAAATCCCAAGGAATTAGACAGTGCTGTTCTGATCTGCATTTGTACATTTCCGTTAACACAGTAGTCAAGATCACATTCTTCATCAGGAACACTGTAACCTACGGTTCTGTGGATCAAACTGTTATTCATCTGCAAAATTACCGCAACTGCCTCAATAGCGCCTGCCGCTCCGAGTAAATGTCCTGTCATCGACTTTGTAGAATTGATTTTTATGTCATGTGCTTTATCGCCGAAAGCAAGCTTAATTGCCGTAGTTTCATACTTGTCATTGAGTTCTGTAGACGTACCGTGTGCGTTGATATAGTCAGGTACACCGTCAATTCCGGCTTCCTGAAGTGCGGCTTTCATTGCCGCCGCAACAGCCTTTCCGTCCGGTGCGGGAGAAGTGATATGGTATCCGTCACAGGTCGCACCGTATCCGGCAATCTCAGCGTAAATCTTTGCACCGCGTTTTACCGCATGTTCATATTCCTCCAAAAGCAGTACCGCCGCTCCCTCACCTAAAACAAATCCGTTACGCTGTTTGTCAAACGGAACAGATGCTCTGTACGGATCGGAACTGCGTGTTAAGGCTCTCATATTGTTGAAACTGCCCAAAGTGAACTCTGAAATACAGCTTTCCGTTCCTCCGCAAAGGCAAGAGTCAAGATATCCGTGCTTAATTTTCTGGAACGCTTCTCCGATTGCATTGGCGGAAGACGCACATGCCGTAACGGCGGCATAGTTAGCCCCCTTGAAACCTGTATTGATTGAAACACAGCCGGCAGCCATATTCGCAATCATCATAGGGACATAGAACACCGAAATTCTGCCGGGTCCTTTATCCAAATATTTTTCATGCTCACTCAGCGTAAGGTCAAGTCCTCCGATTCCGCAGCCAAGAATAACTCCGCAGCGGTACGGGTCGTCTATAACGTATTCTGTTTGTGCTAAGACATCCTTAGCACAGTATACAGCAAATTGGGTGAACCTGTCAAGACGTTTACACTCTTTTTTTTCAATATATTTTTGAGGGTCAAAATTTTTAACATCCCCTGCAAGTTTTACTTCAAAATCCTCTGAGATATTTTCCCTAATATCTCTCACGGGCGAAAAGCCTATTTTATTACCTACTATATTATTCCAATATTCTTCAATATTATTCCCTATAGGGTTAACCGTTGACATTCCGGTTACAACTACTCTACGCATATTATCCTCTTTATTTATTCCGGCATTCCGGTTTTGTTATCTCCAAATCAGTTACATCGCAAGTCCGCCGCTGATTTCCAATACCTGTCCGGTAATATATCCCGCCTCATCCGATGCTAAAAATGACACAGCGGCTGCAACTTCAGAAACCTGTCCGTATCTGCCCAATGAAACTTGCTTCAGTATATTTGCTTTCTGTTCGTCCGTAAGCATATCCGTCATAGGTGTTTGAATAAATCCGGGAGCCACCGCATTAACGGTAATACCTCTTGAACCGAGTTCCTTTGACGCAGTTTTTGTCATACCGATAACAGCCGCTTTTGACGCAGAGTAGTTAATCTGCCCGGCATTACCGTACAGTCCCGCCACGGAAGATATGTTTATGATTCTGCCGCCATGCTGTTTAATCATTACATTGCCCGCAAATTTCATCATATTAAACACAGATTTCTGATTCACAGCAATTACAGTATCATATGCTTCCTCTTTCATCCGTGCCATAAGTCCGTCACGGGTAATGCCTGCGTTATTAACCAATACGTCAAGGGATCCGAAATGTCCTTTTACTTCTTTTACCATACGCTGGCATTCGTCATATACAGACACGTCAGCTATAAAACACACAGCGGACACATTCTCTTTTTTGCAGTCTTCCGCAACGGCTTTCCCATCGGGCAATTCCGCCTGAGAACGTGCATTTATAGCAACATTAAAACCGTCATGTGCCAGCCGCCGCGCGATCTGTGCGCCTATGCCGCTTGTTGCCCCAGTGATCAGTGCAGTTTTATTCATAACCGAATCCTTTCCTGTAGCTGTTTAATTATCCGTTCAATAATTTCTTTTGCCGGCAGTATTTCCTTAACAAGTCCGGCAATGTTACCCGAAAGAAAGGTACCTTCCTCCAAATTGCCGTCCTGTACCGCCTTGCGTAACGAACCGACAGTCAATTCCTCAAACTCTTTCAGACTGCTTCCCGGTGAACTGTTCTGCGCATCATTATCAAATTCAGCCAGATGTCTTGTGAACTTGGTTTTAATACTTCTGCAAGGGTGACCGGTAAAACGTCCGGTTACGATACAGTCCGTATCTTTAGCATTTACTACAAGATCCTTGTAAGTCTGATGAACGGCACATTCAGCCGCTGACAGGAATACAGTTCCCATCTGCACACCGCAAGCCCCCAGCATAAACGCCGCCGCCATACCTCTGCCGTCAGCTATACCGCCGGCAGCTATAACAGGGATTTTTACCGCATCAGCTACTTGCGGAACAAGGCACACAGTAGTATTTTCCCCTATATGACCGCCGCTTTCAGTGCCCTCCGCAATAACCGCTGCCGCACCGCTGCGTTCCATTCTTTTAGCCAATGCAACTGACGGAACTACCGGAATAACTTTAATGCCCGCATTGTTCCAAGCTTCCATATACTTTCCGGGATTCCCCGCACCTGTCGTAATAAACGGCACCTTTTCATCAATTACAAGCTGTGCTAAGTCTTCCGCATTCGGGCTTAAAAGCATTATATTGACTCCGAACGGGTTAGGGGTCAGTTCTTTAGCTTTACGTATTTCACCACGCAGATAATCTATAGGGGCACTGCCGCCGGCAATAATTCCCGCACCGCCCGCATTGGACACGGCGGATGCAAGTGTGCTTTCGGATATCCATGCCATACCGCCCTGTAAAATCGGATATTTTATACCAAGCAATTCTGTAAGCAGGTTAGTTTCACCGTTCATAAATTTTATCTCCTTAGTATTCAAAAACCATCGCGCCGTAAGTCAGTCCCGATCCAAATCCTGTAAAGCATATTCTGTTCCCCCGTTTAACCGTACCGTT
>JAISVP010000196.1 GCA_031271475.1 Oscillospiraceae bacterium
AGTCCCGATACAGCCCCGCTTCGCTTTTCGGCACAGCCGTTTCCGGCGGCTGTACCTGCCGCAAACACCGTCTTAGACAGACTCTTTAGAAACGGCTATAAGCGGGGGCTGTGCAGTCCCGATACAGCCCCGCTTCGCTTTTCGGCACAGCCTGTTTCCGGCGGCTGTACCTGCCGCAAACACCGTCTTAGACAGGCTCTCAGGACGTATACCGCGGCCGCCGTTTACGCTCATGCACCCTTGCGTCCAGAACTGACAGATAAAGCTGGTACATCCCGCTTGCCTCAGTCTGTGTTACGGGGATTTTTCCGTAAACATACTTATTGAAAACATATGCGGCGGATGAAAAGTCAATACTGTATCTGGAATAAAACATCTCCGACATTTCATTTGCCGTAACACTGCCGCCGAGTTTAAAATGATACACAAGCCTTTGCAAAATCCGGACAGTGACCTCACCGGACGGCAGTTTCTTAAGCTTACGTCTGAACAGCCATTCACGCACGGCTGGCAGAATAACGATTACAAACACCAGCAGTGCGGCAATTCCCAAACCTATTCCAAGCCCGGCATAAAGCATTGTAAAATCTCTTTCTTTCTGAGCCGTAACAGCAGTGTAATCCGCAACCGTTGGCTCAAAGGCAATCCAGCCGTATCCCGAAATAAAGACTTCCGTATATGCATGGCTTTCTTTAGCGGTTATCCTGTAAGCATTTACACGCTCATCATATTCCCCGAACGCAAACCCCTCGACATACCTTGCGGGCAATCCGGCAGCCCTTGCCATAAGGGTCATAGCCGTTGCAAATTCATAACAGATTCCGGTCTTGGAATCAAACAGGAATGTTTCGGCATTGTCGCCGCGTGTTTTCTGATATCCCAAGTCATATACAAAGCCTTCCTTGGCAAAATAGCTTTCAAGCGCCGCGGCTTTTTCAAAATCCGACTCAAGACCTCTTGTAATACTGTCCGCCAAAGCCTGCACGCGCGGTCTTTCGGGCGTGACAGCCGCGTCAAAGTAATAGTTTGAAAAATCAAACTCTCTGCGGTAGCGTTTAACATATTCTTCATGCCTTGTTCCGGCAACCGCACTTGCAAGATCCGTAAGGAACCCGTCATACACGCTCCTGTTAAGATGCAGCAAAAGGTCGGCAGCTTTCGGTGTTTTCAGTATGCTTTGTGAAAAATAGTAAACATCATACCTTGCATTTGAAGAGAAATAATCAAGCCGTGCATTTACAATTTCCCCTCCGGCGGTATACCGTACTCTGTCTCTGTAGGTGCGGTCAACATCAAAAACATTTGCCGGAACCAGCATAGCCTGCAAAGAAATATTATTCGCGCGCACCGTTATACTGTTTCCGGGAAGATCCCCGTTTCCGGGCACAGGCAAAGTCATAAAAGACAGCAATCCGTATTTTTCCGCAAAGCCGGATCCGGTCTCGCACGCATACTGCACCGCATTTAAAAATTCCAAAGGGTTTTTTAACCCCGTACCCTCAAGTCCGCCGCTGCCAAGATTCATAATACTGCGGTTAACACGCCAGACATCGGCATTGTATTCCCCCACCCTGTCGTACATATACTCGTCATAAACTTTTGTTTTAAGCACCAGTCTTTCCGGGGCGTTCACAAAGAACAGCGGTCTGTCATCGGCGGGAAGAGTTGAAAAACGTCCGCCGTCAGTAGTTTCCGTAAGCATATTAAGGCTTGCTAAAAATCTGTCCGTAAGCCGTTCGGCACTGATAAGTCCCTCAACAACAGAACGGTCCTGCCTTATAACGGGTTTAGGCAGGATTAAAGTAAGCACTGCCGTTGCCGCAATGAACAGTCCGAGCGTTGCATAATAAGAACGGTTCTTAACAATATTGAGCTTAGCTTTAATTTTTCCCGTAGGCTGTGCGGCCATTAACGCAAAAAACACCGCAAGCACAACAAGCGTAAGCGAAATCGGAATACCCGTAAGTTCCCTTGCGTAAAGCAGGAACGGAATCAGCACAATACCGAATGTCATAACCGTGCGGTACCGTATGACCGTAAAATAATACACGACCGCAAAAATGAACATATTCGTAAAAACAGCCATTGAATAGGTATAAAACTCAAAATGCGGCAAAGCTGACTGAGGCGTTAAAAACCACAGTCCGAACGCCATTGCCGTATCACTTTCACCAACCGCCGGCTGTAAGTTTATAAAACCTAACGCAATCAAAATCAGCACAGCGGAAACAGCAAATCCGGCAAGCACTCCCGGAAATGTTTTATTTGCCGTATATCCGTATATGTAATACAGCGTCAGCTGCAAAATCACCGAAACAATAAAGAATCCGAATGCAGGAAAGAAACGGCTGTCGTAATAATACATAACAACCGTAGAAAGCACTACCGAAAAAAGTACGGAAAGCAGGCGCAAATCAAGATCGCTTTCTTTGCCGTCTCTGCCCAGTATGATTTTTTTCAGAACTGACATACCATCACCCCCGTATCGCTGAGAAAATACCGCCCCAGCCGTTTCTAACGGCGCGCGGCGATGAGAACTTCGCCAGTTCCCACCGGAATTATTTATCGAAATTATTTACTGTACACCGTGAATGGGTTTGACATTAAAATCGTTTTGGATTACCCATTTTCTGTCCCCTTTCACCGAGGACGTATCCGCATAGATATTGTGGACAATCATACTGTCACGTTCGTTTGAGTCCAGAATTGCACCGAGTTCATGGTTGCTGACAGCGGAATAGATAATGAACACACCGGTTTTGGAAAGAATTCCGTCCGCAAGCAGGGCATTGTCCGCCCGCACGTCCGTCTTAAACTCATTCGGGGCA
The DNA here is from genome assembly GCA_031271475.1 of Oscillospiraceae bacterium. GTDB lineage: Bacteria > Bacillota > Clostridia > Oscillospirales > Ruminococcaceae > JAISVP01. The sequence continues at coordinate 2,829 of JAISVP010000196.1, forward strand.
ATCTTCAGCGCCGCGGAATGCACGTCACTTAGTTCATAATCATGCAGTCTGCCGTCTGAAACATACATTAGATTGCAGGTTAAGCCGTGATTTATAAAAACCTCCGCCATAGACAAAAATCCCTCTAAGGCTCTTTCTTTCTGTCTTAACTCAGATCTTTGATACTCTTCCCACTTCGGCTTAAGCGCGTCCTGCGGGAATTTCATTTCCGCGGCTTCGCATTCACGTCTGAGCCGTGCATATTCCTTTTTATCGCGCTTAAGCTGCTCGGCGGCACTGCGTTCCCACATATCACGCGGAAGCTGACTGCGGCAAATATAATCAAAAATAAAAGTAATCTTCGTGGACGTTATAGCCTCGTCAAGGCGCACAATAAGTTTTTCCCATTTTGCGGAAATTTTCCAGTTGACCTTTTTAAGCGAATCCCCCGGAACGTAATCGCGGTGTTCATAACCGCTTATCATTGCCGCCGAGAGAGCGGAAGTCTGTATTTCCTCATCATCGTCATAAATGACCGCATCCGAAACATGCCGCAAAAACAGACATTTATTGTCAATTGCATGAACGTCCGGCAAAACGGTAACATTCTTAGAAATACTTCCTGTTTTAAGCTTAAGGCGTAAAATCCCCAAAAAGTCGCTGACATAGACTTCCGAAATCCCAACCTGTGCATTCCCGGCAACCGCCGGTTTCATTATAAAGGTATGCTCCGCATTTTCCGGCCCGAACAGAGCAAGACGGTACAGAACCTTCCCGTCCGCCGGTATAAAATGAAGTGAATAAGAAGTGTCTATATCCACAAAAGACATAAGCGGGAATCTGCCTTTTTTTATACGTACAGTAACTTTTAGATCCCTGTTTTTATGCACAGTCCTTTCGGTAATCAGCTCAAACTCTAACGTATTCTTTGTCAAAAACAGCGTCAGCAAAGACAGCGCAAGACATACGCCCTCAAACATAAGCATTACCGCCCCGAGTGTGCCGTCCAAATAAAACGCTATCAGATTGGTAACACACACCGCGAAAATATACCCGATTATTTTTCTCATTGCATAACCTACTCTTTTAATACCGCATCAATTCCCGGTGGGAATTTCAGCAGATTTCAGGATATCTTTAACATATTCCCTTGCATCGCCGTATTTTATCTTCCCTTTCGGTGAAAGAATAATCCTGTGCGAAAGAACTGTGACCGCAACATTCTTAATGTCCTGCGGCGTGACATAATCACGGTTATTTATGTATGCCATTGCCTTTGCCGCCTTATGCACGCTTATACGTCCGCGCGGACTTATTCCGAGCGTAACATTCTCGTCACAGCGTGACGGCAGTACAAGATTAAGCACATATTTCTCCGCTAAATCATTTACTTTAACCTGTTTGACTTCTTCCTGCATCTGAACTATATCCCCGGGAGACAGCACAGGTTCTGTTATATTAAGAATAGGATTGTGCATTTCATTACGCCGCAGAATCATAAGTTCTTCCTGAGCGGTAGGGTATCCCAGACTCAGGCGCATAAAGAATCTGTCCATCTGTGCTTCCGGAAGATGATAAGTTCCGTCAGTTTCAACAGGGTTTTGCGTTGCAAACACAATAAACGGCTTGGGCAGGTCATGAGTTTTACCGTCAAGACTGATTTGTTTTTCCTCCATAATCTCCAGCAGTCCGGACTGTACTTTCGGGGACGCGCGGTTAATCTCATCCGCTAAGAGGAAATTGCACATTGCCGCACCCGGATGGTATTCAAATTCCCGTGACTGTGAATTTACAACAGAAAAACCCACTATATCCGACGGCATAATATCGGGTGTAAGCTGAATACGGTTAAACCTTCCGTCAACCGATTTCGCCAATGCCGCCACAAGCTGTGTCTTGCCGACACCGGGGACATCCTCAACAAGGACATGACCTGCGCATAACATCGCACAGATAATGTTTTTTACGGACTCATCCTTTCCGACTATTACCTTCCCTACACTTGCGGCAAGATTTTCTACATTTCTTGGCATAAACACCATCTCCTTTTTTAAAACGCTCCCGGATGCAGCCGCGGCATTTGTCCTAATACTGAACCTTATCCCAACCGGCAATCAAATCCCGGAACCGTCAGCGGCCCGCAAGGGACAGGAACTCTTCCTCAGTAATAACGCTCACGCCAAGCTGCTGTGCTTTTGTAAGCTTACTCCCGGAATTTTCTCCGGCAAGCAGGTAATCCGTTTTGGCGCTGACTGCGGATGAAACTTTTCCGCCCGCATTTGTAATCATTTCCGCGGCTTCAGTACGTTTAAGAGTTGGCAGAGTTCCGGTAATAACAAACGTAAGACCGTCCAATGCAGTGCCTTTTTTACGGACTTCGGCAGTCATATTCACCCCGTGCGATTCCAGTTTCGATATAATTTCGCCCATAGCGGGCAGTTCCGACATAAGACTTTCCGCCATAACGCTCCCGAACCCGTCAATTGACTGCAAATCCTCGGCAGACGCGTCTGCAACACCCTTAAGCGTTCCGAATTTTTCGGCTAACAGCACGGCGGCCTGCTGTCCGATATTACGTATCCCCAAGGCAAAAATCAGCCTGTGCAGGGGATTCTGTTTGGATTTTTCAATTGCCGCAAGCAAGTTTTCCGCTGACTTTTCCCCGAACCGTTCAATCTCCGTAAGATTTTCCTTCGTAAGCGAATAAATATCAGCGGCGGACTCGAGCATACCGTTTTCCGTAAGCACAGCAGCCGTACGTTCCCCAAGCCCTTCAATATCCATCGCACCTTTTGAGGCAAAGTGTATAATTCGTCTTAAACGCTGTGCCGGGCAGGCGGGATTAAGACAGCGTACAGCGGCTTCCTCAGTATCGTCCGTAAGCGGAAACCCGCATCCCGGACAGACCGCAGGATAAACAAACGGCACGGAATTCTCCGCATGTTTGACTGACCTTACCACTTCCGGGATAATATCCCCGGCTTTCCGCACAACGATTGTATCGCCTATGCGCAAATCTTTTTCCGCAATAAACTGTTTGTTGTGCAATACCGCCCTTGACACATCCGTTCCTGCAAGACTTACCGAACTGAATACGGCGGTAGGAATGACCGCACCTGTGCGTCCAACCGTAACCTCAACGGACAAAAGCAGCGTTTCCTTTTCTTCCGGCGGAAATTTATAAGCAACCGCCCATTTAGGAAATTTCGATGTCGCACCCATTATCTCCTGCTGCCGGATACTGTTCACCTTAATGACAACCCCGTCAATCCCGAAATCGTAAGCGTTTCTGTTTGCTCCGACTTTCTCTGTCTGACGTACAATTTCCTCATAAGTCTTACAAATCTCATAAGGAATTACATTAAACCCTGCCTGTTTCATGAATTCCAAAGAATCGGTATGGTATTCAAAATCCTT
>JAISVP010000132.1 GCA_031271475.1 Oscillospiraceae bacterium
ATTTTGTCACGCCACAGGAACTCCGTGCCTGTAAGCGGTGCAAATGGGGATATCACCGCATTTTCCCACGCAAAAGTAAAGTCTGCGTTCACATTCTTCCCGGCAAGTGCAATAAATGCAGGACCTATTGCGTTACCTGTCACCACAGAAATTTTTGCGGTAGTCGCTTCGGCATAACAGTTTGCCAGTTTTGTAAGTTCCTTAATATTGGTCGCCAGAGCTTCCGCACTCTGTGCCTGAACACCCAAAGTATCAATTACGGTTATTACAGGAATTGAAAACGCATCGCATGTTCTAATAAATCTTGACAGTTTGGAACAGTCATCTCCTGTGAGTTTGGAATTGGTCTTATTGGTTGCGGCAATGCCCACCGTCTGACCGCCTACCGTTCCCAAAGCCGTATAAGCGGCAGTTCCGAATCCGTCATAAAGCTCAAAAGCGGAATCTTTATCCATTATACTGTATATTAAATCCGCGGACTTTCCGGGAACTTCCGTATCCGGATCTTCATATTCAAAATAAGGAGGAGACGTAATATTGTTAGGCGGCAGCAGACTTAACAGTTCCTTTACCTTACCCATTGCTATCTTATCGTCATCGCATACAAGTGCAGCGGTTCCCGCACACAATGCTGATTTTGCACTGCCGTATTCACCTTTTTGTTCATCAAACGGAGGCGTCATAAAAAATTCACTGTCTTTTGTCATTATTACAAAATCCGAGGAACACGCAACCATAGCCGCACTGCCCGCACAGGTGCCGGCAATAACCGTAATTTGAGGCACTACGCCCGAAATTACAGAACATCTGTTCAATATTTCCCCGTATGCGGCAAGCGAAACGGCTGAGCCGTCCACAAATGCACCGTTGGAATCATGGATTCCCACTACAGGTGTCCCCGTTTTTGCGGCAAGTGAATACAGCTTTGAAATCTTTTGCGCATGAGCTGAACCTACCGCACCGCTGTTCACTGTTCTGTCCTGTGAAAAGGCATATACAGGACTGCCGTTTACCAATCCGTACGCACAGATTACTGCCGCGGGACTGTTATTTTCCCGCACCGCTGACCCTAACAGGTTATATTCTCCGCCGTCAAACAAATACTCTAACCTTAACTGCGCACTGTTATTATTCTCCATTTCTTACACCTCCTGTTTGTACTTACATATCCCCAGAATACGGGAATACTGAATTACACCGCACTGTGCGGTACAAAATATAAAAAATTCAATTGTAATTATATCACATTCAAGCAACCATGTCAAGTGCTTTTTAATATGTGTTAACAAAAAAATGATTATTTTTCTTGTTGCTTTATTACTTTTTAAGATTTTTCCTCAGAGTCCATATCAGATACACCCATAAAGGATTCGTACTGTTCGTGAACCGTTTGCGGGAGTCCGTCCATTCGAATTTTCCCCTGCTCAAGCCAAATTGTTCTTTGGCATATTTTTTCAATCTGAGATAACGAGTGCGATACTATTACAATGGTTGCACCGTTTTCTTTAATGTTTTTAAGGCGGTTAAAACATTTTGCCTGAAATGCAGCATCTCCGACAGCAAGAATTTCATCAATCAGCAGTACATCTGCATCCACATTAATTGCCACTGAAAAGGCAAGTCTCATATACATTCCCGATGAATATGTTCTTACAGGGCTGTCTATAAAGTCGCGTAATTCCGAAAACTCAATGATGGAGTCTAACCGTTTGTCAGTTTCACGCTTACTCAGTCCAAATACGGCGGCATTTGCATAAACATTTTCCAATCCGCTCATGTCTTCCTGAAATCCAGCACCGAGTTCAAGTAAACTTGAAACCCTGCCGCTTACATTTAAAGTGCCTGAAGTCGGAAACAGAATTTTCGTCATAAGCTTTAGCAGTGTACTTTTCCCTGAACCGTTTCTTCCTATAAGACCTACGGATTCACCTTTTCCAATATTAAAATTTATACCGTCAAGCACTTGCCGCAGTTCATATCCCCGCCGTTTTTTAAACAGGAACTTATCCTTTAATGTTCGCGTTTTATCGTGATATACCTTAAAACTTTTACTGATGTTTTCTAATTCGATTACGTTCATTTATTTTTACGCCTTTCAGACACCAACAGGGAACGGAAGTGGCCGAAGGTGTCAGTTAGATTCTTTTAGGTTGCCGTATCTGCTCCATTGTAACATATTTTGTTGAAAATGTCAATGCTTAGATGAACTTTTTCAGATGCTTTTTTATAGTCGTTTCTAACGGCTACGGTCTTGGCAAAGCCGAGACCCGCACGCAAAAGCGTGCGTTGATGAGAACGGTCTTAGCCCGTTCTCTATCGAAATTACTATATTGCAAATATCCGCCGGATCCGTACTCGGAAACAGGGCGATGAAAAAGCAAACAGGGATAAGTTCTAATTCAATTTTGACCGCATAGAATTAACTATAGCAAGTCCGGGGGTGCCGGCAATACAGTCGTTTCTAACGGCTATACTTTCGGCAAAGCCGAAACCCGCACGCAAATGCGTGCGGTGATGAGGATGGGGTTCGCCCGTTCGGGGGTTGAAATCACTGTAAAATAACCTCCGTTAACAAAAAGGGGAATGAAAACATATGAATAATCTAAAAAAAGCGGCAGAGTATCTGAGTGCGGACATAAAGGACGCAGTGTTAAATATGTCAGCAGAACATATGAAAAACACAAGAGAGATACGTTTGCGGTTAGGACGTGCCGTTACGGTGGTGACAGGGGAATGGGAGCGGTATCTGTCACATGACGGGAGACTTCATGAATATGGGACACATTTTATTACGGCACAACAATCAGATTTAGAGTACAGTTTTAAAGCAATATGTGACAGTTCGATACACAGTTTTGCAAAAGAACTGTCGCAAGGATGGGTAACGGTAGCAGGAGGTAACAGAGTAGGTATAGCGGGAACAGCCGTAACAAAATCAGACGGGCTTAATACCGTCAAATATGTCAATGCGTTGAACTTCCGTATAGCACATGAAGTTAACGGATGTGCCGAAAATGTTTACAATCAGTTCTTTGCGGCAGAACCGGTAAGTATGTTAGTAATAGGGAAACCCGGCAGCGGGAAGACAACCTTTATACGTGACTTATGCAGGATCTTATCAAGCCGTAAGCGTATTTCGCTTATAGATGAAAGAGGTGAACTTGCAGCATGTTCATATGGGGTGCCGCAGAATGATGTAGGCATGAAAACAGATGTCTTTGACGGATATTCAAAAGCAGACGGAATAGAGACAGCAATCAGGGTAATGAATCCGGATTTTATCATATGTGATGAAATAGGCAATGATGATGTAACAGCATTATTGGGCAGTATAAACTCAGGGGTGAAAATAATAGCAACAGCTCATGCGGGAAGTATCGGGGAAATACATAAGAGGAAACATATAAAAAGATTACTGGAACTTGGAGCATTCGAGTATTTGTATGAAACGGAGAGTAAAAAATGTACAAGCTTATTGGAATTATCATGATAGTAACAGCTTGCGGATATATAGGTATTAATATGTCCTCATCGCTTAAAAGACGTGTAGAGGTATTGGAACTGTTGAACCGGATGACGGCTGAAATGAAAATAATGGTTCAGTTTCGCAGTCTGACTGTAAAAGAAATGCTAAAAGAACTTATAGACAGCGGAAGATATTCCAAACTGGGGTTTTTACAGCAAACGCAGGAAAGCGATGAACCTTTTCACGGGGCTTGGGGTGATGCTGTAGGAGCGGACAAGTGTTTATTTGATCAGGAGCGTGCCGAATTATTGGTGTTGGGAGCAAGGCTTGGAACAACCGATACAGTCGGACAAGTTGCTAACCTTACGGCGGCAAGCGAAAAATTCACGGAAATGGCACGTATTGCGAGTGCGGAATATTTTA
>JAISVP010000148.1 GCA_031271475.1 Oscillospiraceae bacterium
CGTGTGCTTTCCGATCTGTATTTGACAGCCGTATGCTGCCGACCGGGGAACTTGTAAAGTTAGAAAGTGCGGATTTAGAATACAAAAACGGCATAAAATGCCCTGCGGTACAGGAACTGCCCAATGATATGTACAGTGTAGATTCCTATATTAACAGCATAATGATTACAGATATTCCCACCGGAAAAGGCATCTTCTACACGCCGTCAAACGAACATAAATTCTGGATTTTCTGGAATGACGGCGGCGGGAAAGGTTTCTTTTGCCCGGAACCCATGACGGCAATGATTAACGCCCCCAACCTTGACTTGCCGCGGCTTTTAACAGGCTACACGGAAGTGCCTCCGAAAGGAAAATATACACCCGGTTTGGTCGTTTCCGTTTTAAGAACCAATTTTTAAAGCCGCACTTTTTCTTACCCTTTGAGTGTTTTCTTACAGGCGGTGTCCGGTACCGTAAGGCACACGAGCGACTATAACTTGAACCCTTTGAGTTTTTTCTTACAGACGGTGTCCGGTACCGTAAGGCACACACGGCGACTGGTTCCAATATAACACGAACCCTTTGAGTGTTTTCTTACAGGCGATGGCTGGTACCGTAAGGCACACGGCAACTATAACTTGAACCCTTTGAGTTTTTTCTTACAGGCGGTGGCTGGTACCGTAAGGCACACACGAGCGTTGTTAACACAGCATATACGGGTATATGCTGTGTTTGCCTGTGCCCAAATTAATAACCGTTGCGTCTGTAATGGAACAGGTACTGCTGTGCAATACCGGGATATTTCATGACGGTATCAGGCAGTCCTTGCGGATAACAGTCCGCCAAAGCACGTCTTATCCACGTATCGACAGGAAATGCATCCAATCGGTTAAGCCCGAATAACAGCACACAGTCACAGACTTTCGCACCTATCCCGAGAACATTTAACAGTGATTTACGCGCCCCGGCAATCGGGGCGTGTTTTATTTTATCCAAGTCTAACTCTCCGTTTTGCACCATTTTTGCGGCATTTATTATGTAAGGCGCCCTGTACCCCAATTTTATAAAATCCAATTCATTCTCCGCAGTTTCGGAAAGTTCCCGCGAAGTCGGAAAGTGTCCGTAATACCCGCATAAGTCATTGATATTCTTTTTTATACGGGGTATATTATTGTTTTGGGAAATAATAAAGGAAATAAGCATTTCATAACTGTTTTGTTTAAGTATACGTATTCCGCCCCCGAATTCACATGCCTTTGCCATAACGGGATCTGCTGACAGCTGCCGTTTAACCTCACCGTAATCTGTATCCAAGTCAAAATAGTCAGCCCAGAAATCAGTATCTTCAAGGCATACATTATGCAGTATGAATTTATTCCCGGACTGTGAAACAGTCAGTTCCCTGTCAAGAACATACCCGTGATACGTATCTTCTGAAACCTTATCCCAACGGAATGTCTGTCCGCATTCAAAGGTATCAAAGAGGGTAAAATCATCCTGCACGAGGATTAAGTTTCCATTTTCTTCAAAAATCTTCATAACTGCCATAACTGCCGGGATTCTCCGGAAACCGTTCCGGTTGAGCCAAACCCGCCCTCCCCCCTGTCAGTACAAGGTAAAATATCAGCCGTAACGGTCTGAACCTTTATCACAGGACATATTACCATCTGAGCGATTTTCATACCGGGCACAATCTTAAACGCCTGTTTGGAATGGTTTATCAGAATCACTTTAATCTCGCCGGTATATCCCGAATCGACCGTACCAGGTGAATTAAGCACCGTAATACCGGAGTTTACTGCCAATCCCGAACGCGGACGTATTTCCGCCTGAGTAAGCGGCGGCAAACCGATTGCAATACCGGTTGGGATCAGTTTAAATTCGCCGGGCGGCAGCTTTGCTTCAACGCAGCTGCACAGGTCAAGCCCCGCATCCGATTCATGTGCATATTGCGGAATTACCGCATTCTCATGCAATTTTTTTATAAGTAATTTCAAAATTTAATCTCTCCTGTATCTCCGCAGACAGTAACAGTACTGCCTTCCTTTATTTCCGACATTGCACCGATAACGGCAACCGCACAGGGGATTCCGAATTCCCTTGCGGCTATGGCGGTGTGGCATATCGGAGAGCCTTTTTCCGTTATTATTCCGCCTGCCAGAAGCAGATTGGCCGTCCAGACCGGAGCAGTATAAGACGTAATCAAAACATCGCCCTGTTCGAGTCTGTAAATGTCCGCAATATCCTTGATAATTTTTGCTTTTCCTTCGGCAGTTCCGCCGGATGCGGGTATTCCCTTAAGAACATTTTCACCGTCCGAACGCGCCTTTGGCTGAATCCGCCCGGGTTCAAAATTACGGAAGCAACTGTAATACAGTTTGTTCTTTTCGGCTTTTTCCTTTAAGTTTTCACCGTCATGCAAGTCGCCTGCCGTAAGATGATAAATACCGTCTTTCTCATCCAGCAGCCCTTTGGAATATAATTCCTCACCCAATTTTTCAGTAAATTTCCGCAATACAAAGCAATACTTTTCAGACAGTTCCCAAAGTTCACCGCAGCATTTCAGAACTTCATGCAAAAGCCGTGACTGCTTGCTATATTTTTCTAAATGCATTTTTGGGACATGACCGCGCGAATATGCACGGTCGTCAAGAGCAGTAAAAATCTTAACCGTTTCGAGCAGCATTCCGGGTTTTTCATCACAGTTAGGGTAAGACGGATCCTGCTCATACAGAGAATAATACTTATATTTCCCTATAATTTCGGGAATATTTTCATCATATACGGTAACATTTTCCTTTCCGCGTAATTTACGGCTTACATTCCACAAATCCTTTACCGCCTGTATATACGGAAATGCAGAATTGCCGGTATTTACGGTATCGCCGTCCTTAAAAGCGCCGTAAACCACCATGCTCATAACCGTGTAAGAATAATACAGATACTGCATTTCATAAAAATCACCTTCGGATACGGATGTCAGTAAATCGGTCAGTCCCTGAATATCCATACCATTAAGGTTAATTAAATCAAGCCGTTCAAGCCGCCGCTGTGCCGCGGCTTTCTTTTTTTCATATAAACTTAACTCTTTCCTTATCTGATACCGGGTTATTTTAGGCAAGTCAGACTGCCCGGCATAAAGCCGTGAACAGTAAATTTCACTGTCTGTAAGTACAGCCTTTTTAGGGCTTGGAAACTGTGAAAAGAACCTGTTTAACATCCGCTTATTCCAGTCAATCACAAAAGCTTTCCGGCAATCCCCGGTCACTAACCCGCCTGTTTCCGGACACCGTACATCCGGCTGAGCAAAATCCGCCGACAGGATATATAAAACGTCATTGGCATACGCCCATCTGACTGACACAGGCCTGCCCCTTGCGGACTGTATTTTAAGCAGATTGTCAGATATTTCCCTAACCATGTCAGCTTGCAGGTCAAGCCCGGTAATCACGCCGTTATACCAGTCATAATACCCTTCGGTTCCGTCTGTTTCAACAGCAATAACCCTGTCCCCCAACGCACTCATACCGCAAGCAGTTCCGGTAATTTCCGGATTAATCATTTTCTGCACAATAACGGACATTTCCGCGTGTTTAACACGCATTCTGTTATACCGGTAATAACTTACAATATTTTTATCATAAGCCGCGCACCAGCACCGCTTTACCGCCTCCTTAACTTCCTCACAGTCACCGAGTCCGAAAAAACTTTTATATTCAAATTTCAGCGTGCCTTTTCCGGGCCCGCTATGCAGACCGCTCGTCCTTACCGCCCATAAACCGCCTTTAATAAACGCTGTCATTTCCTCATCAAGCTGCGGCTGGAGCTTTCCGTTCATAATCAAATCAACGATATTATACGGCACACTGTCGGTACTGATACCGTTATGCTTCAAAAAATCCGCAAAGCATTTAACCGATATAACATATCCGTTAGGAACATTCACGCCGTAATTGCAAAGGCTGACGGTCCAGTCGGTTTTTTCACCGAAAAGCTCGGCACGGTTTATTAAATTTGTCAGTTCGTTAAACGAATACATAAATCTCCATATTGCAGTTGTCAAATGATATTGTATCACATATAAGTCTTATTGTCAACAAAATATTTTTTCAGAAAGGGGGTTGACATGATATGACATATATGGTATAATATAATTGGCATAGATTATATGCAGTATCTTATACCGGCTGGTACAACCGGCTTGGTATGTCAAATTGAAAGGAGAGAAACAATGAGAAGTAAACGGAAAACGTTCGCGGCATTATTCCTATCAGCGGTAATGTTAGCGGCACAGTCACTGCCCGTATTTGCGGCAGACAGGCCAACGGTCATAGACGAACCCCCACAGGACGGCCGGAACCTTGCAGTAAGCTCGGCGTCGGCAAGTAAAGAGTACCCCGCAGAACAAAGCGTATTCCCCTATAACAGTCATTATTATTATGAATTCGGGTTCGGGAATACCTATGCAATAGACAGCTATGAGGAGCAGCTTGAATGGTACGAAAATATCTATGACGACTATGAAGGTCTATTACTCCCAGTAGAGCCTCTTTGGTTCTGCACGCCTGAAGATTTTGAGGAAAACACCCTGCTTATAATTGAAATGAACGGCGGTTCGGGCACAGACAGATATACCGACGCTGTTCTGAAAAACGACGGCGGGAACTGGACTTTAAGCTATGGATTTGAGGGCGGCGTAACGGATGACATAGCATTCCATGTGCTTACTGCACTTGTTCCGAAAGGTGAGTATAACGGAGAGCAAATCACAAGAGTGCCTGCTGAAACAGGAAAGGAGGAAGTTAAGGAATACCCGGCTCAGACCGCAAGAATAATGGGAGACTACTACCCAGATATGCCGCGGACAGCACAGGCCTTTGCAGCTGACAGCTATGAGGATATTCCGGATTATGCACTTAAGTATGTTGGAGAAGTCAATTTCGAGGACAACGTGCTTATGCTGGCATTTAAAGAATTTGGTTCCGGAAGCATTAAAATACAGAATCCTTATGTAAGACGTGATGAATTCGGAGACTTTTCGGTTAACTACACCGCTTATTATCCGATAGTTGGCACTATGGACATGGCGACACACATTATATGGACGGAAGTGCCTAAAGAAGATTACAACGGCGGCGAAATAGCTGTTAACGAAACGCCTGTTTATGAAAATACAGTTAAGGAATACCCGGCTCAGACCGCAAGAATAATGGGAGCCTATTACCCAGATCTGCCGCGGATAGCACAGGCCTTTGCAGCTGACAGCTATGAGGATATTCCGGATTATGTACTTGAGTATGTTGGAGAAGTTAATTTCGAAGACAACGTGCTTATGATGGCATTTAAAGAATTTGGTTCCGGAAGCATTAAAATACAGAATCCTTATGTAAGACGTGATGAATTCGGAGACTTTTCGGTTAACTACACCGCTTATTATCCGATAAATGGCACTGCCGACATGGCGACACACATTATATGGGCGGAAGTGCCTAAAGAAGATTACAACGGCGGCGAAATAGCTGTTAACGAAACGCCTGTTTATGAAAATACATTTAAGGAATACCTTACGGTAACAGGGAAAGTAGTCGGCGGTACGGAAGAGTATAAAATACCCGGCGTTCGCGTAATTGACGGCTATGACGCATTACCCAACTGGGAAATTAAATGTAACGGTATCAATACAGAACCTTTTTCTTTGAAAGATTTGATTCCGCCCGAAACTTTCGAGAATAATATCGTTGTGCTTGCTGTTGTGGAATTCAATTCCGGGCCAAGTGAGATACTGGATCCTTACACAAGACGCGATCAGCTCGGCAATTTTTCAATTGGCTACGATTATACCAAAGGCGAAGCTCTCGTAATGGAAACGCACGTCATATTTTCGGTAATCCCGAAAGAAGATTACAAAGGCGGCAAAATAGCGGCGACTGTTTTTCCGGGAACTGTCAGATATGAGCAAGACGGGCATACTTTTGTTTACGAGCGCATTGAAAAAGGCGGCAGAGCAGTTAAAATTGTTTCGTTTGAACGTAAGGAAGAAAGCAGTACCGATGTGGTAATCCCGCGCAAAATTAACGGTCTCCCCGTGCTTGTAATCGGAGAAAGTGCGTTTTTGGGACATAAAGATCTGACAAGTGTTGTAATCCCGTACGGCGTTACCGAGATACAATGGAGTGCTTTCCAAGGCTGTACAAACATAGAACGCATATCAATCCCGGAATCTGTTATAAAGATTGACCCGTTTGCGTTTGCGGAATGTTACGGCTTGACATCCGCGGCGTTCTTTAATCCCGATCCGAAGGATTACAGCCCCGAAACATTCGGCTATATTCCGGTACCGATTGATCCGAAAGTACCGATTGAAAGAGTACCGATTGATCTGAAAGTACCGATTGATTTGGATCTTATTTCTGAAATTCTTCCTGTTCCTACCCTTTCGTTAGATATTTATGTTCCCGAGAAAGCAGTTCAGACATATCAGGAACTGTTCTTTATTCAGACAGTCATTGCTTTGGAAGAAGATGAAATAATCGACTGGGCTAATTTAATATACGGCGATGTTGCGGGCGAAGGCGAACCGACGCTTGCAAGCGTTGTAACAATTGCAAAATACCTCGTAGATTCGGAAGGAACTAAACTGACGGCGACCCAAAAAGAAGCTGCAAAGGTTACCCATGACGGCAAAGACATAAATGTTAAGGACATTCTTACGTTAGTGCTTTTCCTCAACGGGAACATAGATACACTTGATTAAACACAAAAGAAAAGCGGTTAAGAAATTAACCGCTTTTCTTTTTTTAAGGTTTCATGAAAGTAAGGTTAAATACACCTTCCGCACAGTATTGTCAGCAATAGACAGAACACGTATATTAAACAGATCCTCATAAACGAGTTCCTCGTTTTCTTCCGGGATATGCCCGGCAAGTTCCGTAACGAACCCGCCCACGGTATTGCCAATACTTGGAACGGCATCCTCATCAAGTCCCAGTGTTTCAAGAAGCTCATCAAGTTCCAAATCGCCGGAAACTTCATATTCCTTATCCGATTTTTTCTGTATTTTCACAATAATCTCGTCATCCTCGTCATATATCTCCCCGAACAGTTCCTCCATAATATCTTCCATCGTAATAAGACCTTTAGTACCGCCGTGCTGGTCTTTTACAATCACCATATGGGTATTGGTTCTCTGCATTTCCACAAGAACCTGAGATACGGGCATAAGTTCCGAAACATACTGAACTTTTTGTATAATGTCTCTGATATCCGTTTTATTTTCAAGAACAAACCGGAAGAAATCCTTTTGAGTTATAATACCCAAAATATTGTCAAGATTATTTTCATAAACAGGCATACGCGAATACATTTCCGTCAGAAACAGATTCTTAATGCTTTCAATATCCGCATTAACCTCCGCACCTATAACATTGACACGCGGAACCAACGCCTTATCCGCCGTAATTTCGTCTAAATCCAAAGCGGAGCGTACAAGTTTCGATTCCTCATTTTCAAGCACACCCTCTTCACGGATTTCGTCAATAATGTATTTAAGTTCTTCTTCCGTAACGCTTGGGTGTTCATGTTCGGGATTTTTGTCGCCCCACAAGAGCATAACTTTTTTTATTCTGCCGAAAAAGAAAGTAATCGGGGTAAGCAGCAGAATAATCAGATACAGCGGTAAAGAGACCGCCATAGCGATTTTTTCGGGATTTAACACAGTACC
>JAISVP010000161.1 GCA_031271475.1 Oscillospiraceae bacterium
ATGATCCTGTTGCGGAAACTCACATACTGGGGTTTGAGGGTGATTTATACTCACAGGCAGTCAGTGTGGAATTGCTTAAGTTTATACGCCCGGAGTGCAGATTCAATTCCCTTGAGGAACTTAGGGCACAGATAAAAAAAGATTTGGAGAAAGTATGAAAGTAAGAACAAGATTTGCACCGAGTCCGACAGGATATATGCATATTGGGAACTTGCGCACGGCGCTGTACACCTATTTAATAGCAAAGCAAAACGGCGGTGAGTTTATTTTGCGTATAGAAGATACGGACAGAGCCCGTTATGTAGACGGTGCTGTAGACGTTATATACAGGTCACTGGAACTTGCCGGGCTTAAATGGGATGAAGGACCGGATAAAGGCGGTGATTACGGACCTTATTTGCAGTCTGAACGGATGCAGCTTTACGGGCGGTACGCTTTGCAGCTGATAGAGCACGGGAGTGCTTACCGTTGTTTTTGCGCACATTCAGACGCAGCGGATACACAGTCTGTGGATTTAAGCGGTTCGGAGACATTTCATAATCCGGCGGACAAATGTCCTTGCCGTAATTTGACTGACGCTCAGGTATCTGAAAGGACAGCGGCGGGGGAAACGTATGTAATCCGGCAGAAGATGCCGCTTGACGGAACTGTTGTATTCACAGATGAGATTTACGGTGAGATTGAAACACCGTGCGATACTCTGGATGATCAGGTGCTTATTAAGTCCGACGGTATGCCGACATATAATTTTGCCAATGTAATAGACGATCATTTAATGGAAATAACGCATATTGTACGCGGGAATGAATATCTTTCCTCAACGCCGAAATACAATTTGCTGTATAAGGCATTCGGATGGGACATACCGGTTTATATTCACTGTGCCCATGTAATGAAAGATAAAAATGCGAAACTTTCAAAACGCGACGGACACGCCTCTTTTGAAGATCTGCTGGCATTGGGCTTTTTACCCGAAGCAGTCGTAAACTATACGGCATTGTTGGGCTGGGCGCCGAAAACGGAGAATGAGTTCTTCACCTTAGAAGAACTTGTAAATGAGTTCAGTATAGACGGTATGTCAAAGTCTCCGGCGATTTTTGACATGATGAAATTAAAGGCGTTTAATGCGGAATATATCCGTAGGATGTCTTTAGAGCAGTTCATGGACAAATCCGTGCCGATTATAAAGAATGCCGTAGGTAAAGAAATTGACTGTGCTATGCTTTGCAAGGTTTTACAGCCGAGAACGGAACTGTTCACCGATATAGCACAGCAGGTAGACTTTATAGCGGAATTGCCCGATTATGATATAGAACTGTATACGCATAAGAAAATGAAAACCAATCCGGAAATCGCACTTGATGTGCTTAAACGGGTACTGCCGTTATTGCAGGCAAACGAAAACTGGACGGAGGAAACCGTTCATGAAATACTGTTTGGACTGATAGAGGAAATGGGCGTAAAGAACGGCGTGGTGCTGTGGAGTGTGCGGACTGCTCTTGCGGGAAAGCCGGTGACCCCGGGCGGAGCCGCAGAACTTTGCGTAATTTTAGGCAAAGAAGAGAGTGTAGAAAGAATTCGTAAAGGTATTTTTAAACTTTCTCAATTTTGACATATTCCGAACACAATACAGTGGTATAATCAGTTATAGTAATTTTGAACCCGAACGGGCTAAGCCCGTCCTCATCGACGCACGCATTTGCGTGCGAGGTCTGGACTTTGCCCAGACCGTAGCCGTTAGAAACGGCTACAGTAAATATTAACCCCCCGGTAAAACGCGGGTGTGAGGAAGTTTTATGATAGAAGTAAAGAATCTGACAAAGCATTACGGAGACAAAAGGGCAGTCAGCAATATAAGTTTTACAGTTGATGACGGGGAAATTCTCGGATTTTTAGGGCCGAACGGTGCTGGAAAAAGCACGACAATGAATATGCTCACCGGGTATATTTCTTCAACATCAGGAGATGCTGTGATTAACGGAGTCAATATCCTTGAAGAACCTGTCAAAGCAAAGTCATTCATAGGGTATCTGCCGGAAGTACCGCCTCTGTATGTGGATATGACCGTTAGGGGATATCTCAATTTTATATATGATTTAAAGAGCTGCAAACAGCCGCGTACGCAGCATATTGAAGAAGTTTGTAAACTTACGAAAATTTTTGATGTAAAAGAACGGATAATAAAGCATCTGTCAAAAGGTTACAGACAGCGCGTAGGTCTTGCTCAGGCATTGGTAGGTAATCCGCCGGTGCTGATTCTGGACGAACCTACGGCAGGTCTTGACCCGAAGCAGATTATAGAAATCCGTACCCTTATAAAAAAATTGGGCAAGACTCATACCGTTATACTGTCTTCTCATATCCTTACGGAGATTCAGGCGGTATGTGACAGAATTGTTATCATAAACAAGGGAGAAATAGCTGCAAACGATACCGCGGACAACCTTTCAAGAACAGTTTCATCCGATCATAGACTGTCAGTAAGAATTCCGGGGGATAAGAAAGAGATCATGCAGCTGATAAAAGCCATTGAGGACGTTAAATATATACGCGCCGATATGGAGCGTGAACCCGGCGTTTATGAATATGAGATTGAAGCAGCGGAAGGAAAGGACATACGCCGCGAACTTAACAAAGTCTTAGCTGAAAACAGTTTGCCGATACTTATGATGCGGACGGCAGATCTTACGCTTGAGGATATATTCTTAAAAGTTACAATGGGACAGGAGTTTATGTTAAATCCGGAATTTTCAGCCAAAAAAGAAAAACTTAATCAAGAGGAAGTTTCATTGGAAGACTTGGAGTTTAAGGTGACGGGAATTGTAAAGAAACATATGGAAAAAGAACGGCAGAAAGATTCGGAATACGGGGGTGACAAAGAATGAAAGCCATTTACAGGAGAGAACTTGGAGCATATTTTACATCAAGCATTGGATATGTATTCTTAGGGGTGTTTTATTTTTACTGCGGGCTGTCATTTACATTCTCATCACTTTTTGCGTTAACTTATGATATGAGCGAGGCATTCAGTCTTGCGTTTACCGCATTGATTTTCCTTATTCCGATTTTGACCATGAAACTGTTCAGTGAGGAAAAGAAACAGCGCACGGAGCAATGTCTTTTAACCGCACCGATAAGTTTGCCGTCTATGGTGCTGGGAAAGTTTTTTGCGGCTTTAACGCTTTATACGGCGGGTATTGCGGTATATTTTATTTTTGCGGTGATTCTAAGCTTTTTTGCGCCTGCGTTCGGTTGGATTCCGGTGTTAAGCAATTTTCTTGCATTGTTTTTAGTCGGCGCGGCGTTTACGGCAATAGGTGCTTTTATATCATCCCTTACGGAAAATCAGGTGGTAGCGGCGGTGACGTCCTGTATTGCTCTTATGGTTATATGGCTGCTGGATTCAATGGCGTCATTTATAACACTGGATTTTCTGTCATGGCTGCCAAAGCTGTTGATGTCGCTGTCTTTTTATTCGAAATATGCAGAGTTTACTTCAGGCATATTCAATCTTTCAAGCGTACTGTTTTATATCTCGGCAGTGGTTATATTCTTGTTTCTTACTGTCAGGGTGTCTGAGAAAAGACGGTGGAGTTAAGATACAGTCGTTTCTTACTGCTATGGTCTAGACCCCGCACGCATTTGCGTGCGCCGATGAGAACGGGCTTAGCCCGTTCGGGGTCGAAATTATACTGTTTTACTGTGTAAAACAGCAGTGTGTTTCGCAAGAAACGCACCGAACACGCAGTGTTCAAGAGTATACTATACAGAAAAGGCGGGTCAGTATGGACGTGGATAAAAAAGAAGTGAAAAACACAAGAAAGCTAAAATACGGATGGGGAGCCGCAGCTATTACGGTACTGTTTGTGGCGGCAGTAGTGCTGTTAAATATAACAGTGTCGTTAATAACGAAGAATTTTCCCCTTAAGGCTGACTTAACGTCAAACAAGATGTATGAAATTTCACAGGAAACGCGGGATTACCTTAATAATTTAAACACGGATGTTGAGATTGCCGTTATGGCGGATGAAACATCATTTAAGGCTGTTCCCAATAATAAATCCGTAGCGGAAGTTCTTGAAAAGTATGCGGTACTTACCGGGCATATCAAACTGAAATACTTAAATCCGAATTCAAACCCGACTGAGTATGACCGTTACAACAGCCTGTATACCGGCGGCGTTATAGAAGAAAATATGGTTGTGATAACTGCCGGTAATAAAATCCGCGTACACCCGACCACGGATTTTTATACAATGCAGTATGTGGATTATACATCGGAGTATCCGTCTGTTGTAGGATTTAAAGCAGAGCAGATAGTTACCTCGGGTCTTATGTATGTTACGGATGCAAACCCGCAGAAGGCGGCGTTTGTGATGTCTACAAGAACGGCGGCAAATAATTCCGCATTGCAGTCACTGTCGTATTTTTTAGCGCTTAACGGTTATGAAATGGATAATAAGGAAGTCAATCTTGATATTGAAGATATAACAGATGACGTGGATTTGCTTGTGCTGTATGCACCGATGAGCGATCTGACGGATACGGCGATTGACAAAATCGAACAGTTTATGGACAATGACGGTAAGTACGGTAAAAATATGCTTTACGCAGCAAGCCTTGATCAGGAATTAACGCCGAACCTTGACGCATATATTGAGGAGTGGGGATTTAAATTAGGACGCAGTCTTGTGCTTGAAGATGACGAAGCAAAAAGACAGACAGTCGGTCTGTCTGCTATTGGCAGCCAGACTTCGGCATCGGTAGGCTATATTGACAATACGGATTATATTACAGACTTGCCCAATGTAAACATCCCTATTATTGTAGCATACTCACGTCCGATTGAAATTCTATGGGACAGTATGTCCGGAAGAACGGCATATTCATTGCTTAAGACAAGTCCGACATCCTATCTGTACCCAACTCAGGAAGAAGAAACACAAGAGGAAGAAACTGCAAGCAGCACATCGGAAACTGCCGAAACAACTGCACAGTCAGAAACGGAAGAATCGGAGACAGAGGCTGAAACAACGGTTTTTGATTCAGCGGGTGCGCCAAAGTCAGAACAGGTTGTAGCTGCGGTATGTCAGAAGACTAAAAGCGGAACAGACAGTCAAGTGTATACCGGAAGTGTTATGGTGTTGGGGAGTGCGTTATTTACAGACTATTCTCTTATGTCGTCCAATGCGTGCAACAATGCCGCGTATATCATAAGTGCAATAAATACTATGACGGGTAAAGATACAAGTTTTTTAGTAAGTGAGAAGGCTTTTGAGGATAAATCCATAGTCATCACAAAATCTGAAATTAAGGCGTTGGGTTTTGTGGTAATGGGTGTAATTCCAATTATTGTAATCCTGCTTGGAGTTTTTGTATACATCAGAAGAAGGAACAGATAAGTAATGAAGAATGTTAAAAGTATTATCGCTCTCGGTTCAGCGGTGGCGGTGCTTGCGGGAGTGCTTACGGCAGTGTTGATTATAAACGGTAATGACGGCAATGAGGAACTCCCGACAGAAGCCGAAGCGGTAACTGTTGTTTCACTTTGTGAAAATACACACACTGAAAATGATGTTAAACGTATAACTTTGGAAAACACTTTGACGGCAGATTCCGGAAAGTTAACAGTAGTGCCGTCCGAAGAAGCAGATGAAAAGTTTACGATATTAGGTTATGATGAGTTCAGGCTTGACCACGCTATGCTTGACGGGATGGCAAAAACGATACTGGAAACAGAGTTAATACCGGTAACTGCCCAAGGTGAAGCGGAACAGTACGGGTTTGGAGCAGTGCCGCAGTATGCCCTGTTTGAATTTGACGATGGTGAAGAATTGAAAATTTTTGTGGGCGATCAGGCTCCTGCAATCGGTCAGATTTATGTTCAGATAGACGGCGGGATCTACACGGCACACACCTCAAAAATAAATGCCGTATTGGGCGGTCCCGGATACTATGTTTCAAAAGTGCTTATAGACGTACCTGAGGGTGAAAACAGCGGTATGCAGACTATGAGTATTATGCGTAAGGATTTGGACTATGCTATAGTGTTTGAGTATGATGACGAAAGGAAAAGCGATGACAAATATACTGGAGGCACATCTGCCGCACACGTGTTGAAAGAGCCGTTTTTTGCTTATTTGGATGTAACGCGTTCGGTTGATTATACTCATAATCTGTTTGGCGTTACGGCTGATTCGATATTTATATTAAACCCTGATGCAGAGGATCTGGCGCTTGCGGGCTTTGGTGCGGCTGAACAAAGCAGAACAGTTCCGGATGTGTCTGTGATTATGGAAACACAGGACGGTCTATGCTATAGAATAGAGCTTGTAAAACAGCAGACGGGTGATATGTATTTCGCAAGAGTTTATGAACAAACACAAGTACAAACCAATGAAAACACAGAAAACTTAAGTCAGGACGCTTCCCGGGAATGGAAAGCACATGATTTGATATATGTGATGACGGAAGAATTGTTTCCGTGGCTTAATCTGCAAGTAAAGGATGTGATATCGCCCTTAATAATAGGAGAATATTTTTATGCGTTAAAAAAGGCGGACATAAAGGCAGAAGGTGAACCGGATATGGTGTTTAACTGCACGGGAACGGATAAAGACGACTTTTTTACATCTTTAAACGGTTCAAAAGAAGACTGTACGGATAGGTTCAGGGCATTTTATACATTCATGCTGAATATCGCATCCGAGGAAGTGTATATGCCCGATGAGGAGACCGGGGAGCCGGCAGGTGAACCCGCAGCGGAAATAAAAGTGGAAAACATAAAAGGACGTACAACTGAACTTAAGTTTTACAAAGACGGTGCGTCCAAACTGATAATACAGGTAAACGGTGTAACCTGTTTTAAGTGCCGGGAGTCACTGCTTGAAGTGCTTAAAGGAAATATGCAAATGTTCGGTGATGAACAAAAAACGTTTACTGTAACTTGGTGAGGAGTTTTACTGTGTAAAACAGGAGTGTGTTTCACAAGAAACGTACCGAATACGCAGTGTTTGGGAGTATAATATTTGAATGGAGGTAATATGGAAAACAACAAAATTTCAAAATCAATGACGTATAAGGGACTGCCCTTAGTGCGTAAAAACAATGAAATTTATTACGGTCATATGTATGACGATTACGTAGTATATATGAAAATTATAGAAACTAAAGATGTAAAAACCACTGTTGGCAACAGTGAAACATTAAAAGTAGCCACGAAAGTAAAGGTATATAAAATGTCAACAGACCGTAAACTGTCTCCGGCGGAAGCAATTGCACAGACAGGAGAAAGGAATGGACTG
The DNA here is from genome assembly GCA_031271475.1 of Oscillospiraceae bacterium. Classification (GTDB taxonomy): domain Bacteria; phylum Bacillota; class Clostridia; order Oscillospirales; family Ruminococcaceae; genus JAISVP01. The sequence goes on from JAISVP010000161.1 coordinate 7,305, forward strand.
TATGAAGCATTGGACTTAGCGGCGGCTTGGGCTGGAAATTAATTTAGAATGTAAAAAAGCTCGAAAATCTTCGGGCTTTTTGGTTTGGAAACTTCGCATAGCCCGTTCTTGATCGAAATTACTGCAGCCGTTTCTAACGTCTATGGTCTGGGCTTTGCCCGGACCTCGCACGCAAATGCGTGCAACGCTCGAAATTACTGTATAAGAGTCTGTCTAAAAAAACTTTTATCAGCATACATATGTACTATAGTAATTCCGCCCCCGAACGGGAGAAGCGAAGTCCTCATCGGCATACGTAAATGCGTGCGGGTCTGGCTTTTCCGCAGCCGTTGGAAACGGCTGATAAAGGAATAACAACACTGTGCACAAAAGGATTTTTAATTGAGGGAGTACGGAAAAAAAGTGTTGACACAGTTGGTATTGTGTGATATAATATCAGTATTGGTATAAATTTGTGATTTATGGAGGATGTGTTATGTATTGTTCAAATTGCGGAAATCAGCTTAATCCCGGTGCGGCTATTTGCACCAATTGCGGGGCAAATGTACCTAATTTAGCGGCGGGTGCCGGCGGAAATTCAGAAACACCTGTAAGTGTCGGCGAGTGGATGCTGATGGCACTTATAATGATGATACCTTTGGTGGGACTGGTTATGATGTTTGTTTGGGCGTTCGGAGCAAACGAGAAGAAGAGCAAGTCAAACTGGGCAAAAGCGTCCCTTATCTGGGCAGCTATCTATATAGGATTAACTATTATTATATCGATTGCTCTTGTTGCGGCGGGTATATCATTCTTTGATTACCTTACGATGGAAAGTATATATTAAGGTTGTGTTATGGTCATAGATTTTCATACACACGCATTTGCGGATAAGATTGCTGAAAAAGCAATGGGCAGACTGTCACTTTTTGCGGATTGCACTGTTCCGGTGACTGACGGTACATTGTCTGACTTATTGGATAAAATGGATGAAAGCGGTATAGACAGGGCGGTAGTCCTGTCTATTGCCACGAAACCAAGTCAGCATAAAATAGTCAACCGGTGGGCTGCGGAAATACAAAACAGCAGGTTTTACTCGTTCGGAAGTGTGCATCCGGACGGTGACGATGCTCTTGAAACATTGGAACACATAAAGGAATTGGGGTTGTACGGAGTAAAGCTTCATCCCGACTATCAGGACTTTTTTGCCGATGAGGAAAGAATTTTCCCAATTTATCAGAAATGTTCGGAGTTGGGACTTCCGGTGAGTTTTCATGCCGGATTTGATCCTATATCGCCGGATACGATTCATGCAACACCGGCGATGTTTGCTAAGGTGTTAAAGGAGTTCCCTAAACTGACAGCGATTTTAGCGCATATGGGAAGTATGCGCCTTTGGGATGAGGTGGAAAAGGAACTTGCCGGGAAGACCGGAGTAAATGTATATTTCGATACGTCAGCGGTTTCGGAGGAAATCCATCCCGAACAGTTCAAACGGATAGTCCGTGCACACGGTCCGGACAGGATTCTGTTTGCTACGGATATGCCTTGGGATTGCCCGAAAAGGTTGTTGAAGTTGGTTAAAAGCTGCGGGTTTTCGGCAGAAGATGAAGAAAAGATTTTGTATAAGAATGCATTGGAGTTACTGAACATTGGAACTGATTGAGATTGGAAAAATCGTTAATACTCACGGAATTAAGGGAGAAGTCAGGGTAATGCCTTGGTGTGACAGTCCCGTACAGCTTGAGAGATTTGACATTTTTTATACAAAGAACGGTTCAGAAAAATTGGTGACGCAGTCTGTGAGAATAACCAAAGGAATGGGTATAATAAAGTTTAAAGGATATAATAATCCGGATGATGCCGAAAAATTGCGCGCACAGGTGCTGTATGTTCCGAAAGACAGTTTTGAGTTGGAAGACGGCGTTTTTTTTGTGCGGGATTTAATCGGGCTGAAAGTATATGACGCGGATACAGAGTTTTTTTACGGGGTAATCACGGATGTAATACCTACCGGATCCAATGATGTATATACGGTAAAAAGTGAATTCAGGGAGTATTTGGTTCCGGGAATAGCAGACGTGGTAACGCAAACGGATATAAGTGAAGGGGTTATGAAAATCAGACCTCCGGAAGGTCTTTTTTAGACAGGCTCTTAAGTATAGTAATTTCGATCGAAAACGGACTAAGCCCGTCCTCATTGACGCACGCATTGCGTGGGGGTCTGGTTTTGCCGAGACCGTAGCCGTTAGAAACGACTGTAACGGCTTGCTTTGTCTTTTTGAGTGACGGTATGAAAAACTGATACAGCACGCGGGTTTAAAAAGGTGGGGTTGGTATAAAGATAAGGATAGCAACATTATTTCCGGAATTATGCATGGGGGTGATAACGGAAAGTATAATCGGCAGGGCAGTGAAGAAAGGAATATTGGATATCAGCTGTGTTCAGATTCGGGAGTTTACGGCGGACAAGCACCGCAGAGTAGATGCACCGCCATACGGAGGCGGTGTGGGAATGGTAATGCAGGCTGACCCTATTTACAAATGTTACCAGCATGTCTGTGAGGAATTTTCCCAAAAACCGCATACAATATATATGACACCGAAAGGCAAAACACTAACACAGCAGCGGTGTAAAGAATTGTCAAAACTCGATGGATTTTTTATTATATGCGGACATTATGAGGGTATAGATGAACGGCTTATAAAAAAAATACAGCCTGAGGAAATTTCAATCGGAAATTACGTATTGACAGGCGGAGAGTTGCCGGCACTTGTATTGGTTGATGCGGTTGGCAGGCTGTGTGACGGCGTACTGTCATCGGAGGAATGTTATACAGGAGAGAGTCATTGGAACGGTCTGCTGGAATATCCGCAGTACACACGTCCTGAAGTTTGGGAAGGGCTGAGAGTTCCGGAAGTTCTTTTGTCCGGACATCATAAAAATATTGAGCAGTGGCGGAAGGAAAATCAGTTGACAGCCAGTAGCTGCGGGTTGTCAGACCCGGGATGCTGACGTTTTTTAAACTGCGGTTTTTGTTTTTATCTTAAAAATTTATGCTTGACGGGTACCCGTATTGGATGCGGATCTGTGCTGTAAGGGCTTCCTTAAGGTTTGATGTCAAAGGTTACAAAGTTATTGTGATATTAACCAAAAAAACAGGTACAGACAGTGCCGAAAACCGTCAAAGTGTAGAAAATTGTAATAATGGCATAAATATATTATTTTATCTATTGACACAGACTGATTTTGCCTGTATAATAGGCATAGCACAGAAATTAACATAAAGAATCACATATAAAAAGGGAGTGTATGTATGTATTTTAAAGATTTAAAGGTGCAGAATTCAATAGGGTTACACGCAAGACCTGCGACATTCTTTATTCAGGAGGCAAATAAGTTTAAGTCAGCCATATGGGTGGAAAAGGAAGATCGCCGTGTAAATGCAAAGAGTTTGCTTGGTGTGTTGTCTTTGGGTATCTTGGGCGGGACGCCGATAAAGATTCTTGCTGACGGTCCTGATGAACAGGCAGCGGTTGAGGCTTTGTATGATTTGGTGGACAGTAGTTTTCAAGATGAAAAGGTATAGGACATTGGGGTGAATATACTATCCGGCTATTGTTTTTAAGAAGCGATAGCCTTTTTTTTAGCGTGATGCTTGCGGCAATGCGTACTTCTTTTGTCTGACAGTAATATAATAGTAACAAGTAGTAAAGTAACATTTGATAAACTTCCGCACGTTTAGGTTTAAAGTAAATGACCCCAGAACAGCAAGGTTCTGTACGGTCTGAGGCTTTTTATATAAACATCCGGGAGTGTACCGGAGATTACTGGACGAGAGGACTTTATGTTTAAACGCTTAAGGGAAGAGTTGGCTTCCATAAGAGAACGTGACCCGGCAGTAAACAGTTTGTTTGAGATATGGCTGACGTATTCGGGATTTCATGCCGTACGCAGTT
>JAISVP010000179.1 GCA_031271475.1 Oscillospiraceae bacterium
GTTAGTAAGAGCCCACAAATTCGCCAAATACACACCTTGCTGACCAAATACGCCCAGTGCATCCGCCTGTGCGATCGCCCCGGAAATGTTATTCCCGCCGCCGAAATTGTATTCCGTAATGCCAAGTTTCGTTCCGGGGTAGTACTTTTCAATATCACTTTGAATCCGCGGCAACACCGGCAAAAATCCGAATAACCACTGATTTACCCAGCTTTTCTCACCGCGGTGAACGGCTCCGTCCCATACATTAGGTATTTCATCGAAATTATTAACGTATGTGCTGTCCCAGAGCGTACGCACTATCTGCAACCTTTCGGCGGCACATTCTTCACAGTCTTCCAAAGGACAGTTCGATACTCTGTGTCCGGTGGTCTGATACTGGTTATTTTCGTTAAGTTCCAAACCGGTATATGCCTCGGAGTAGTAATGTACGTCAAAAACGTCAAGCAAACGTCTGCCTGCTTCTTCCTCTGCCTGTGCCATCTGATCAAGGTAGTATGAAACATACCATTCATGCTCACCCTTTACATCTTCCCAGTCCGGCGCTTCCGCAAGGTTACTGTACGCACCGAATCCAAACAGAACAGGACCGATTATTTCGGCATTCGGGTCAACGTCTTTTACCGCGCCCGCAAGTTCGATTCCCTTGTCAACCAATTCTTTCGCACCCGTTTTTTCCGGATGGATACGGGGATGGGTTTCAGACCACAACGCCGGGTCATTGTCTAAAAGGTATCCGTTAAATCCGCCGTTTTGGGAATCGCCCAATGTTTCCACAAGATAATTAACGTACTCATCCATGTATACATAATCATCGTCTTTGTCAGGATCAAGCACGAAGTCGCTTCCCTTTCTCGCCACCACTTCTTTCCAGCGAGGTGAAGGTGCAGCTTCCTCTTCCAGTACGGGATTCCTGCCTTCAATACCCATGTCAGCGGCAACATATCCTGCCATCTGCAAGGTTGTAGCCTTGTATCCGATATTTCTTTCCTTCGCGATGTTTGCTACATTTAAAGCAGGTGCGCCGGGAAGAAACTTAATATCCTCCGGCAGGTTCATATTCATATAATCGTCATTATAGTGCTCCCAGTCAGCCCCTGCATTTGAATAGTTCGTTTCCCAGTTATATCCTGTTGTTCTGTTACCGCCCTGTCTTAATGATTTCGGTGAAACCAGGTCGTAATTTTCATTGGCATAGTTGTCGTTAACGCCGTAAATATAGGGGCTTATCGGTTTTTTATCGCCCTCCATATCGACTGTGATGGACGGCAAGGGCGGCAAGATAGGCTCTTGCGGAGCATCCGGCTCTGCCGCAAAAACAGTCAATCCTGACGTTAATGTAAATACCGCGGTAAGTGCTGCTAAAATTCTCTTCATTTTTCCTCTTCCTTTCTGTAAAAAAATATTTTATTGTGAATCCTCACAGATAACAGTCCTAACCGATCCCGGCAGGACTGTTAAATGTCTAACTAAACGCCTGGCTAAAGACCGAATTCGGCATCTGTTTTGAAACCGGTCTGTTATTAGCCTCAAAGAAACTGCTGCGCAATTCTGACATCATCTCTACCACATCCTCAATGGGTTCTTTTATGACCTTACGGTTAGCGTCAAGCAAGTGGGTAAGAAAGAAATCATATAAATCGGACAGACTCTGAGAAATTTCAATGTCCATATTCAGAATTGAACGCAGATAGCGTATTATATCGCTTGCCTTTCTGAGCATACTGACACGGGTACTCGCACGGACTCCCGGATCTTCCTCCTGAAACGACTCTAACGCCAAAGTCATGTCTGCTATACATTCGTCATACAGTTTTACAATCATATCGCCCTGCGTCATGGTCATAACTGATTGTCTTTTATATTCGTTGTACGGACTGTACATTCCGCAATCCTCCCGTTTGTTTTAATATTGCTGCTGTGAATACAGCCATTCGGACTGCTGATTCATACGCATAATGTGTACTTCCATTGCGTCAAACCGTTTCCAATAGGCATTTTTCTTCATATCATACTGCATATTCAGTCTTACAAGATTCTTTGCTATGTCTTGAAGCTGCTTATAGATTACGCTGTCTTTTTCGGAAACTATATCATTGGCTACACCTGCCTCTTTCACCAAACGTCCCGGTGCAGCAAGACTTGTGCTTGCGTAATTTTTAAGTGTTCCTTCAAGTTTTGCCATCAGACCGTCATTAGAACCGTCAGCACCGCTTACACGGGCGAAAGCAGCCGTTAACTCTTCACCGCGTTCTGAGATTGCCTTTTTGAGTTTTTCCTCATCTATCTCAAGTTTGCCGAAATTCTTAAGATTAAGCTTATTGTCATTCCCGATTAATTTTGAAGTATCAATTCCGAACTCAAACAGTGAAACTTTTATATCGTTTCCGCTTTCATCCTTACCGATAACGACAGGCGAGCTCACTGCTTTTGCCAAATCGTCAATCATATCACGCACAATCGGGTCTTTACTGAGAAGACCTCCCATAGATTTTTCTTCCCACAGCTGAATTTCCCGCTCGGACATCTCTTTCTTCTGTGCTTCCGTGAGAGGAGGATATTTTTTCCATGTGGCTTCCGCCGTCACCTTAGTATTAAGATCTTCAATAAGTTTGTTGTAGTCATCAACGAATGCTTTTATGTTGTTGAATATCTTGTCAACATCCCGTGATGAACCGACCTGCACAGTTTGGTCTCCGGTAGTTTCTTTAAGTTCAAATGTTACGCCCGCATATGAAACGGTGTTAGACATTCTCTCCATTCTTTCACCGTCAATAAACAGTACGGAGTTCTGCCCTTCGGTAAAAGTAACACCTGTCATCGTATTTTTATCGGGGTCATCGCTGCCGCTGTCAAAGCCGTCAAGATTTCCAACACCCAAAAGTGCGCCCAATACATTACCTGTATCACCAATATCTATGTTAAACCCGGAACCCGTGTTTTTGGAAACCAATGACAGTGTATCCTTAATACCGTTATATTCAAGATCCACCCCGGCATCGCTGTTATAGATCCTGTTCATAACGTCAGTAACTTTGTCATCCTTATATATGTCTATCTGTGTGCCGTTGACTGTAAGTCCCTTGTATATGGACTTTCCGTTTCCGTCATCCTCAAAAAGACTGTCAATATCAGTTATACCCCTGTCTTTCAGCACCTGCTCTATCGTTTTATCTAAATTGAAACTTGTAGCGGTAACAGAGCTGTCAATCCCTAAAATATCCATTGCGGACGACGACGCAGAAAGAACCAATGTCTGACCTCTGTCCTCCTTGGTAGAGAACGTCAGTTTATTGTCACTGTCCAATTCCACATCAACATTATTTCCGAACGCCTGTGAAACCTTCTTTTGAAGATCTTCAACGGTGTCACCTTCATCAACCGTAATTGATCTCTTTGTATTGTCAAGTGTTAAATCGAAAGAGAAAGCTTTTTCCGCACCCTGATCACCAAAAGTGTAATTGGTAGAAATATTCCCTCCGAGTTTGCCGGATTCCAATTTAGCCGCTGTTGCAAGTTTCTCTACCTTGACATTAAAATTAGTATCCGCTGATGCGGTACTCGAAAGAACGCTGATTGCACTTGAACTTGAACTCAGGCTCATTTCGCTGTACATAGATGCCGAGCGCATATTGGTCGGAGAAAGCAAATCAAAATACTTATTGTAAAAGTCATTTGTCTGCGTTATCAAACTTCTGTACACGCTTTGTTTATTAATAAGCTGCTGGCTTTTTATTGTCTGTGTATCAATCCTCTGCTGATAAGGTGCAAGCATCGCTTTTACCATAGACTCTGTATCTATCCCGGAAGCCAAACCGGAAATACCTTTTGATGAATAGATATTATTCACCGTAGTTGCTGTTGACTGCAATTGCATAACAATACCTCCTTTTATGTTTACAAAAAAACATCTGCCTACTTTAGTTCTAATATACTTATCGGCAGTTTCAAATAAAAATCAACCCCGATATCATATTTTTTTAAACTGTTCCGGTATATGATAGTCTGTCATATTGGAAACGTCCCCGATGTTGCCCCTATATTTTGCCGCAACAGATTCCGTACCGGTATTTACATTTTTTATCTGTGTTAAAATGTCATCCTGCCGTCTGCGTATTACACTGATTACTTCCGTATTAATTCTGTCTATTCTTGACATAACAGACGCTATATTCTGCACTTGCTCGGAAATTGCACGTTCATGTTCTGACAGTTCATCAAAATCCGGTTTGTTATTTAATACGCTTCTTATACGTTCAGGATTTTTCAAATTTGCTATTTCCTCGCGTATTTCCACATTTATTGCATCTAACCGCTCAATAATCTCCTCACGTTTTTCAAGCATACCTTCTGTTTCGTCTTCCGCACAGTCGCACATCTTCTGTGTCAGGGTTTCGTATTCCAGAAGCAGCTGTTCCTGCTTTAATAATATTTCAGATATTTTCTGCATTTGTTCCCTCCGCATTATTGCAATTTTAATGAAACTGTGGTATAATAAGGACACAGTCATCACAAACGGCCGCCTACAGGAAACTTGACTATCAAAATTCAGGAGGAGAATAATGTTTCCAAATAACTGCCACGCATTTTTAATGAGTGATCGAGGCAAAATCCTTGATCACGGAATTGCGTCAATTTTCATTAAGGATAAGTTTATTGTATTTAAAAGCGGATTCGTACCGCTGTTACAGTTCGGTGCTGCCGTAAGGATCGTCTGTGCCGAAAACGGTCAGCAAACCCATATATTCAGCGGCGATGTTTTTATTTCCACGCATAAATTCATGAAGATTGTGTCTATAAACTGCACCCTATTACCTGACGCCGAAAAAGCCCTTTACATTGATACTGCTGTAAAAGGCAAGGTTTCCGTACCTGCTCTTACCGTAAAGCCCAAATTCCGTCTGACAAATGCTCCCTGTGTTGTCACATCAATTTCCATGAAAAGACTTTGTTTTAAGTCTCCGCCATTGGATTTTGACTGGCACATACCGTTTAACATTGAACTCAAAGATCCCATATTCCAAAGACGCACACAAATTACTGTAAAAGCAAGCAGACGGAATATCTCATTCGGTAAAATTGCCAAATATGAATGTGACATTCACGAAATAAACCGCAATACCGCCGACACTCTCATGGAATATATCCGTGAAAAAAATTTAGAAATTCTAACCGAACTGATCGGCAGTCAATAAACCCCTACATTTGAATTCTTGAGGCGGCAGCCTGTTTGTTTTCGGCAACCGTATCCAATAATTCACTGCGTAAAATGGTATAACTTTTGGGTGCGGCAATACCTAACTTAACCTTATCTCCGTTAATTTCAACTACCTTAACCTCGATATCACCGTTAATTTTAAATGACTGGTCTAATTTTCTTGTTAGTACTAACATTATTCGCCCTCCTTAAAAAGAGGGTGTTTTACCGGCAAGTCCTCTTCTGACAGGAACTGCCCCGCAGTTCTCTCCGTTACGTTTATGAATATCGGCGCTCTTAAATTCACTGTGGATTTCTTGATATTTCCGTCCGGTACTACCATCATATACCACTTATCATATTCTCCGGTTCCCAATTTTTCCTGTACGTCCAACGGAACCTCCTGAGCTGTTTTTTCTTTTTCCGTCAATAATCGGCTTGCCAAAATAAAGCATAAGTCCGGTTCCTGCACGGACTGCATCCATGTAATATCTGTTCCAAGATTCTCTTCAAACAAAAGTACAAACCTGTCATACTCATCGAATGCAAAAATCGGGGCTTCAAATGTAATAATATCCGCCGTATCGATTTCAATATTTCCAAAATCCCTTGTTTTTAATTCCATCTTACACCTTGCCTTTACCTATTGTGAAACTTTCTTCGGTTCCTTAAAACATTTTCCGAAACTCAGACAATTCAAACAACCCCTGCGGATTTGCAGGGGTAATTTGCTACTTTCCCTTATAATTCGGGTCCGAACTTGGCGGCACATAGACATATCCGCCAATATATTCTATAATCGCCTGTGCTCTTTGCTGTAATTCAATTATCAGACTGTCCGGAATATAAGTCATATCCTGATTTATCATAGACTGCACCATATCATCCAAAGTCTGAATGTCAATTCCCGGAGACACAGTTTCAAAATCATCACCAAGCATTTCCGTCAAATCCGGCTTAGTAT
>JAISVP010000183.1 GCA_031271475.1 Oscillospiraceae bacterium
CTGTACCGCTTATTTGTATGCTCTCATTGCCTACTTCAAATATTTCGCTTGTCCCTTCTAAAACCTTGACGCCGTATGATTCGGCGATTGCTTTGAAATCATCGGCTTGCCTGCTCCAAAGCTCGTGATTTCCGGAAACATAGAAGCATGTGTATCTGCCGGAAATACCTTTGATAAAATCAATCGCATTTTCCGGCGGCAATCCGTCATCGAAAATATCTCCGCAAAGTAAAACGGCATTCGGATTTTCCTCATCAATGGCATTGATCAAGTCTGTTTGTCCGTCACCGTAATTACACGAGTGCAAATCAGTCACAAGCGCCAGCGTTATTGGACTGTCAATTTTATCGGTTTCAATACTGTAACGGCTCACTGACAGGCTTGAGTTTAATGCGGTAACAAGAGTTACAGCTTGAGCCAGAAGTATCAGCGGTATTCCAGCCATAAATTTTACACGGCGTGTTTTATGCCGAATTGCAAGCATTGTCAGAAGCATTGCCGCCGAACCGCCGAATACGGAAACAGCCAGTAATGTAAACTCTCTGATACGCCTGCCACCGATACGTGCGGCATTCTTGTCATGAACTGTTATTATAACTGCGAAAAAGCTGACGGCGGCTATGTATATTAAGATGTAAATATTCACGGATTCCTCCCTATATAATCCTCGCACCAAATGGCATGAGGGCAAGTTTTGCAATTTTGAAGCATTGCAGACCGAAAGGAATTCCTATAACTGTACAGCACAATATCAATCCGTTCACAGCGGCGCATATCGCAAGCGGTATGCCGCCAAACAGTATCCAAAAAATGTTTGCAATCAGCGACGGTGCACTTCCCCCGTATTCTATTTCCTTCCCGAACGGAGCGAATGCAAGTGAGGCAAACTTAAAGCATTGAACCCCTATCGGTATTCCGACAATTGTTATACACCACAAAACTCCTGTCAGTCCCCATGCTAAGGCTTGCCATATTCCGCCGCATATTATCCATATGATGTTACCCAAACAACCCATTTGATGACAGCTCCTTTTTGAGACTCAATCCGCTCTCTTGAATAGAGTGTTTCCACCGTAAAAAATGTTTTAATTATTTCTTTGCGTACATTACGCAAAAATGGCAATATTTGTAGATGCAATCCGCATACTTAAATCCTGCGTCTCTCAGCCATTTTAACTGTTCTTCCAAAGTTGACGGATTGTCATATGAAGTTCTTTCAACCGCTTCGCGCACTTCTTTGAGACTCAATCCGCTCTCTTGAATAGAGTGTTTCCATAATTCACAGAACACTTTCTCAACTTCAGGATACGGACTCAGAACCTGATCCGCATTTACAAATATCCCATTTTCACTGAGTAAATCAAAACACTTTTTATAAAGATTTTCTTTTTGGTGCGGTGTCAAATGATGTATTGACAAGGCGGAAATTATAATATCGAATTGCCCGCTGAATTCATAATTTATATAATCAGCTTCTATAAATTTGAAATCCGGATATTCGGCGAAGCGTTTTCTGGCAATCTCTAACATTTTATCCGATAAATCTATAAGAGTTATTTGGGCGTTCGGATATTTGCCGAGCAGTGCCGATGCGAATAATCCTGTACCGCTTCCGATATCCAACACTTTAGGATTATCACCTTCAAAATCCATAAACTGCACAGGAAGACTGTAAAAATCATCAAAGCATGGAATCAACTGTCGTCGATGCATATCATATTCATTCGCAATATTGCCGAATACGTCTTTCATACTCATGAATATTTTCCTTTCTGACGGCTATATCCGCCCTTTTGATAATTTCTTTTGAATCATCGAATTCAGAAACGGCTTTATTCCCATTCGATTGTTGCAGGCGGTTTAGAAGTAATATCATAAACTACACGGTTAATATTCTTACATTCATTTACTATGCGCACAGAGGCTTTTTCAAGTACGTCATAAGGGATTTTTGCGAAATCTGCGGTCACAAAGTCAGTAGTTACCACTGCCCGCAATGCAACAGTGTACTCATAAGTACGTTCATTGTTTCTTACGCCCACAGAACGCAACGGTGTTAATACCGCAAAATACTGATTTATATTTCTGTCTAATTCCGATTCTTCAATCACATTGCGGAATACACAGTCAGCCTCACGCAATATATCCAATTTCTCCTTCGTAAGTTCCCCTATCACCCGAACGGCAAGTCCGGGACCGGGAAACGGCTGACGTTTCACTAACCGTTCATCAAGTCCCAAATGTGTTCCAAGTTCTCTTACTTCATTCTTAAACAGCAGTTTAAGCGGTTCAATTATTGCCTTAAAGTCAATGTGTTCCGGCAGTCCGCCTACATTGTGATGGGACTTAATTACCGATGAACTGCCCATGCCGCTTTCAATTATATCGGGATAAATTGTTCCCTGCACGAAAAAATCTACCCGCTCACTGCTTATAGAACCCGAATTATTCAACTTCTTTGCTTCACGTTCAAAAACACGTATGAATTCTTCTCCGATGATTTTACGCTTTTCTTCCGGAGAAGTCACGCCGCTTAACCTGCTCATAAACTGTTCTTTTGCATCAACACAAATTAAATTTATGTCCTTAAACGCTTCCTTAATTTCCGCTAACTCATTCTTACGCATAAATCCGTGGTCAACAAAAATACAGGTCAGTCTGTCTCCGATTGCCCTTGCCATAAGCACGGCGCATACCGAACTGTCCACACCG
>JAISVP010000038.1 GCA_031271475.1 Oscillospiraceae bacterium
TCGAATTCATTGCGGCAACCGCTTCGACCGGGTACTTTCCGATTGCCGTTTCACCTGAAAGCATAACCGCGCTTGTTCCGTCATAAATTGCGTTTGCCACATCACTTACTTCCGCACGGGTAGGTCTGGGATTACCTGTCATACTCTCAAGCATTTGAGTTGCCGTTATAACAGGTTTGCCCATATTGTAACAGTAACGGATAATATTTTTCTGTATACTCGGAAGTTCTGAAAATTCAATCTCCACACCCATATCGCCGCGTGCTATCATAATCCCGTCACACAGTTCCAATATTTCCTCAATATTATCCACGCCGTCCTGATTTTCGATCTTCGCAATAATTTTTGTGTGTTCGCATTCCTGTGAATCGAGAATAGTCTTTATTGCTATAATATCTTTTACATCGCTTACAAAACTTGCCGCAATAAAATCAAAACCGTGCTGTATACCAAAAATAATATCGTCATAGTCTTTGTGGCTTATATAGGGCATACTTAAGCGTACGCCCGGTATATTCACGCCTTTGTTATCTTTTATAACACCGCCGTTTATTACTTTGCAAACCACATCCCCGCCTTCCGCCTTAATAGCCTGCAATTCGATAAGACCGTCATCGAGTAAAATTCTCACACCGCATTTTAAGTCTTCCGCCCCGGCATGAAAGGGAGAATTTACCGATTCCGTATTTTCTTTAACCGTCCGCTGTCCGCTGTCCGCCGCCAGCTGTTCGGCTATATCCTTAGCCAAATCCTTATAAGTAACGGAGCACACGGTTTCATCGCCCTCAATATCTCTCCGGGTAAGAGTAAACACAGAGTTCTGTTTTAGGAATACCTCACCGTTTTTAAAGCTTTTAAGTCTGACTTCCGGACCTTTTGTGTCAAGAATAGCGGGAATAGGAGCATTCATTTCTTCTCTGATTTTGCAGAAACGGTTATACCGTTCAAGATGCTGTTCGTGAGTACCGTGGGAAAAATTAAAACGTGCGGCATTCATTCCCGCTTCAATCATCGACTTCAAAATTTTTTCATCGTCATTAGCAGGGCCTAAGGTACATACTATCTTCGTTTTCCTCATAACAGTTTACTCCTTTTTCGCAGGTTGTTTTTAATGACCTAAAGAAATACTGTATCTATACACCGTAATCTGTATTGATACCAATGCAGCGGAATGCCCGGCGAAAGTCCACGCCTGCCGCTTTTGCCAGAAAAATCCCGAAATTAGTAACCGGAACATTATTTTGTTTGCAGATTTCAATACGGCGGCGCATTTCAGCAGATCCTAACATACAGCCTCCGCAATGGATTACAAGTGAAAACTGTGAAATATTTTCCGGAAAATAATTGCCGTTTACAGTTTCAAAAATCAGATCCCTGCCGGTAAGTTCACGCAGAATCCGCGGAATCTTTACAGTGCCTATTTCCTCACATTTACGTGTGCCGTCCGCGGGATGTCCGTCATTCGTATTCATACGGTGTGTGCAGCCTTCCGCTATGAGTATTTTATCACCGTCTTGTAAACGTCCCAGCGCATTTAATCCGTCCGTAAAGATTTGCAGTTCCCCTTTATGCCTTGCGAACAGAACAGAAAATGAAGTCAGCGGCACGTCCTTTGGAACTGTTTCTGAAACTGCCGGAAATACACCGGAGTCCGTTACAACCATACGCGGCTTTTTCCCCAATGCCGACAGCGTGTCTTCGAGTGTTTTTTCCGATGTCAGAACAGCAATTGCATTCCTGTCAACGATCTCACGGACTGTTTGCTGCTGCGGCAGTATAAGGCGTCCTTTGGGGGCAAGTTCGTCAATAGGTATTACCAATACAATCACATCACCGGGGGCAATTAAGTCTGATATAACAGGGAATTTCGGAGTTTGGGAGTGTTTTTTCACCAATTCCGCAAGCTTTGTATATATCCTGTCTATACCTTCTCCGGTTTTCGCACTGACTGTTAAGTATTCGCCCGTCAGTGCAGAAGTCAGCAAATCCGCCTTGTTTATAACAGTAATATATGGGATTTTTTTCTCCGACAGCAAAGCCGCCAGTTTATTTTCAGGTTCTCCTATACCGGTTACCGCATCCGCATTTATAATCGCAATATCAGTCTTTCCCAGTACCTGCGCTGTCTTTTCAAACCTTTGCTGTCCGAGTCCGGTTAAATCGTTAATCCCGGCAGTGTCAAATATAACCGCGGGGCCAATGTCTTTAATTTCCAATGTCTTAGAAACCGGATCTGTGGTAGTGCCTTCCGAATCTGATACGATTGCGGCAGGCTGTCCGACAAGAGCATTAAGCAAACTGGACTTTCCGGTGTTAACACGCCCGAAAATCCCGATATGAACGCGGTCTCCTACAGGAGTTGTATTTAAATTCATTGCTTATAAATTCCTCCTTTGTTTCATGTTAGCATATTTTCATACGTTTGTCAACAAAAATTTTTGTAATATTTTTAAAAAAAACCCTTGCAAAATGTTTTTGGATATGTTATAATCATGGCATAACTTTTATGATGGGGGAGTTTGGTGTATGGAAATGCAGATGAGCGGAGAGTTTATAACTGCGGTGGTAATTACCGGTATAGTAGTAGTTTTTCTGGCATTGGTTATCATGGTGTTCTTTTTTGAGGTCATCGGAAAAATCTTCGGGGCTGTTGGGTCTAAGATACAAATCCCGGAAACGGAATCAGAAATGCCTGTACTTACTGACACTCCTGCGGAATCTGATGACAGTGAGGAAGTTGCGGCTGTCATTGCCGCCGTTATGTCCGTTATGTCGGATACACCGGATAGCAAACCGGGTAAACCCGGAAAGGTCGGTCAGCTAAAACAGACCAGAGTTAAACCTGCATGGGGACTTGCCGGTATGCGGGAGTCAACGTCCGGATTTACCGGATGGCGGCAGTAATATTTACAAAAAAGGAGCGTATGTATGGAGGTTTTTGAAATCTTCTTGGAAACACTTAAAAATCTTTGGGCAGAAAGCGGACTGTACAATATGGATATACCGTCGCTTTTAATGATCGGTGTGTCCTTTCTGATGATGTATCTGGCAATTGCCAAAGGTTTTGAACCGCTGTTGCTGTTGCCGATTGCGTTCGGTATGTTTTTGACAAATCTGCCCGGAGCGGAAATGTATCA
>JAISVP010000043.1 GCA_031271475.1 Oscillospiraceae bacterium
ATAATCACACCGTGTACGCCCGCCGCCTCTGCCGTACGGATAATCGCACCGAGGTTATGGGGATCCTGTATTTCGTCACAAATGACGATAAAAGGTCTTTCCCCTTTGTTTTCAGCTCTTTCGATTAAGTTTTCCACTGTTATGTTCCCGCTTAAATTCACATCGGCGGCCGCGCCCTGATGAGCCGCGTTTCCGCAAAGGCTGCTTAACTGCTGAGCGCTTAAAGTTTTGATATTAACATTTTTTCCGGCTGCTAACAGAGAAATCTCAGACTGTCCGCTGATATATAAAGTTTTAATTTCAAGTCCTGCTTTAAGAGCTTCCGCCACAGGATTCTTTCCGTAGATTAACATAGACTGCCTCGATATAGTAATTAATGACTGCAACTATTATTATAACATTTGCCTGTGTAGAAATGCAATAGGTTTTGACGAAAAAAGCAAAATCATACACATTGCACAAATACGCGCTGAAATTCCGCCTATAATTTGTGCATATTTTTCAAGCTGCCGTTTGCCTTAAGCGTTACGCGTGTTTATTACATTAATTTCGACTGAGAACGAACTTAGCCTGTCCTCATAGGCGCACGCATTTAACCAACAGGCAGAAGAAATGCTGCGGTAAATCCTAAAACCGCACCGCCAAGCACTTCTAAAGGGGTATGTCCGAGCATTTCTTTGAGTTCTTTTTTTTCCTGATCGTCGAAAGTAAGCTTTACATATTCAGCTTTTCTGATTTGGTCAATATACTTATTAAGTTTATTTATGGCTTTTGCGTGCTGTCCGGCGGCGTATCTTACGCCGAGCGCGTCATAGACGACAATAGCGGATATTGCAAACATAACAGCAAACTCCACAGATGTAACCCCTTTTACACGCCCTACAGCAGTAAGTCCGGAAACCATAAAAGCAGTATGCGAACTGGGCATACCGCCTGCCCCGAACAGTCTCTCAACATCAAATATTTTCTTCTGTGCCAAATTAAGCATTGTTTTTATTATCTGTGCGGCCGCCCAAGATACGACCGTACACATTAATACATAATTATACAATTAAGACTTCCTTTCAAGCAATGAATACGTCAGTTCAGTCAGAAAATCAGATGAACCGGCATCCGGGAATTCCTTTAATACCCGCACTGCTTTTTCCGTATATTCCTTAGCTTTTTTCTTAGCGCCTTCAAGCCCCAGAAGTGATACATAACTGATTTCATCACTTACACCCGAATCCAATATATCATCCGTAATCTGGAATGCAAGTCCCAAACTGTTACCGTAAACCCCTGCCTTTTCAATTAAGGCTTCATCCGCGCCCGCGGCAATGCATCCCATTTTACACGCACATGAAACAAGCGCTCCGGTCTTGAGCAAATTGGTATGGGTCAGAAATTTTTCATCCGAGTTTGCAGTCACAGACATATCGCAGACCTGCCCGTAAATCATACCGTTCACACCGTCTGAAAGCGCCTTAAGCAGTTTAATTTTCACACTGTCAGTTAAGGCGCCGTCATCAATAACAGCGGTATATCCAAATGACTCCAAGGCACTGCCGCCAAGCAGTGCGAACGCCTCCCCGTATGCAATATGGCATGACGGTTTTCCGCGTCTTAAATCATCGTCGTCCATACACGGAAGGTCGTCATACACAAGTGAAAACGTATGAATCATTTCAATAGCGGCGGCGGCAGACATTGCCTTCTGCTCAGCCCCCCCGCACAGCTTGCAGAATTCCAGACACAGCACAGGTCTAAGACGTTTTCCGCCGCTTTCCACCGCATAAAGCATCGTTTCCGCAATACTTTCAGGAATATCCCGGATTTTTATATAATCCTGAATATACCGCAAAACCGATTTTGAGTAATCCTTGAGTTTTTCAGTCATAAATGTTCTCCAACAGGCAATTCTTAAGTTTTTCGGTCATAAATATTCTCCAACAGGCAATCCTTAAGTTTTTCGGTCATAAATCTTCGCCAATAGGCAAATCCTTAAGTTTTTCGGTCATAAATCTTCGCCAACAGGCAATCCTTAAGTTTTTCGGTCATAAATCTTCGCCAATAGGCAATTCTTAAGTTTTTCGGTCATAAATCTTCGCCAATGGGCAATCTTTAAGTTTTTCGGTCATATAAGTTTTTCGGTCATAAATGTTTCTGTATCTGTCAGTTTGCGATAACAAATACCCCCGCATTAATCAAAGTCATTACAACTAACAGTACAATTGCAACAACAGTAGCCGGCGCCGTAAGATATGTTAAAACCTTCTTCCCGGATGAAATCTGCGGACATGGGTTATCAATCCGGAAATTCTTTTTAATCGGTACTTCAAAGATAAACAGAAACAGTCCGCCAACCGATACGGCTAACTGAATGCTGCCTATTATAAGCATTGGCATAAAAGCTGAAGGATTGCTCTCAAGCATCGCCGCCGTCTCATTGCTAAATGCGGCTTCCAGCTGTCCGGGCGGTAACTGCGACATAAAGACTGACTGAAGCGCACCGAAAAGATTTACAAAAAAGTGCGCAAATATCACAGGCAATATGGATTTTGTTTTTAACGCAATATAACCGAAAACAACGCCAAGCACAAATGCGTACAGCAGCTGTGAATAATTCATATGGAACATAGCAAACATAAGTCCGGACATAAAGACCGCTAGCCAGCCGCCGTATTTAAGGGTACGGTTAAGCAATACCCCGCGGAACAGAAGTTCCTCAAACACAGGAGCTAAAACCGCCACCGAGATAAACACAAAAACTCTCTGTGCCGTTGAATCGCTGCCTGCCAAAACCGATTGCAGGGTATCGGAAAGATGACGTCCCGTAAGTGACTCCAACAGTAAAAAAAAGAGCATTGAAATAATATTGGCAAGATAACACAGTCCCATACATATGACAGTCCATTTAAGAATGTACGGCAGCGGCTGCTCCGGTTTACGGAAATATGACGTAAGGGTAACGAAAACATTCCGCGGTTTATCCCCCGTATCAGTTCTTGAGTCCAAATTCCTCAAAATAGCGGCAATCGGAAACACAACCAAAAACTGCAAGCCAAGAGACAGCATCATAGTTATGTCTTCATTAAATTTCAAACTAAGCAGTACCGCTCCGAGAACATTCAAAACAGCAATAATGCCGATAAGCATCAGTGAATTCCTGTTGGAAATGCGGCGTAATTCTTTTTTTGTCCCTTCGGGATTTTGCGTAATGTCATATGCGTTCATTATATATGTTCCTTTCCATGACTGCCGATTACAGCCGTTTCCAACGGCTGCAGTCCGGGCAAAGCCCGGACCTCGCACGCAAATGCGTGCGTCAATGAAGCCCGCACCGCACCGCCGAAGTTTCGGGCTTTGCCCGAAACGGTGACGCTTCGCGTCACCGGACATAAAATTTCATTTTATGTCCTTCGGCGGGTATAGCCGGCAGCAGTTCCCTACCTAACCGTTAACTCCTTTAACAGCTTAAAATCACCGTGAGTAATCTTGCCGTCACCGTCAAGATCCGCCGCCTGTATCTCTTCATCTGAGATAACCAAATTACGCAGACATAAATGATATTTAAGCAAAGAAACATCCAAACTGTTCACAGCTTTGTCAAAATTAATATCACCCTTTATAATCTCATTGGGCGGAACGGTTTCAAACGGCGCAATATACTCGGCATACTCCAATGAAACCCATGCATCTTTGCCTTCATAAGAAATCTTCCCCCAGCCGTCCTGTATCTCAGTAACAGCTAACAATTCGTCATTGTTAAGTGCGCCGTAACGCTCATACTCAGTACCCGGCCCGCTTCGGCAATTAAGTGAATCCTCGACCGTAACGGCATAAAGTCCCGGC
The DNA here is from genome assembly GCA_031271475.1 of Oscillospiraceae bacterium. Lineage (GTDB taxonomy): Bacteria > Bacillota > Clostridia > Oscillospirales > Ruminococcaceae > JAISVP01. Next base: position 3,835 of record JAISVP010000043.1, read on the forward strand.
TGAAAACCCTCGGGGGAACCCGATACAGAAGACCCGTCCGTCACTGAAGAAGGCGGTGTTGTCGTGGCATTCGTTTGCTCCGAGCCGTTATACACAGTAAATTCCAATGAAATCCAAGCCTGCTGACCGGCATAGGAAATCTTCCCCCAACCGTTTTCAACGGCAGTTACCGTAACAGCCGTTCCGCTTGGAACCGTCCCGTAAGAATCATAATTTGTTCCCGGCCCGCTGCGATAATTAAGTCCGCCGCTCTGGGTTACCACAGTATATTTCCCCGGCTGATAACCTGACGGATCCGATCCTGTATCGGAATTGCCGCCGCCTGAAACTGTATGGTCAAGACAAATCCATCCGGACACACCATTATAATATGTATGCCCCCAATTTCCGGAAATATCATCAACCGTTAATTTTTCCCCCGCAGGAATTTTCGCAACCGATCCGTAATATTTTCCGGAACTTGTACGTAAATCCGTTTCGGACGTCACGGTATACTCTCCTGTGTCCCGGCGTGAAGCAACTGATGTTTTAAAAACATTCAGCGTAATGACACCGTCCGGATCGTAAGAACTGAACAGGTTTGTATTGGCATTTGAATCCGGATCAATAATATTGACAGTATCGCCGTTTACGCTGTCAACAGCCACCCAATGCCCGCTGTATTTTACCGAAACAGCCACAAAATGGCCGCTGTCAAGATAAGATTTAATCTTTTGAGCTTTTGCCGCCGCAGTAGTTTCATTTTCATTAAACGAATCTCTGGTGACATATGAAAATTCCTCAACAAAATCATTGACTTTCCACCAGTAAATATTCCCGGCAGCATCAAATCCGCCGACCTCGCTTAAGACATTGCACAGCAATCCCGGATCAAATGTGGACTCTGAACGTGTTCCCGAATGCACCACAAGCATAGCCAACGCGGTAACCGCACATCCTATTTCCTTCATGGTGCCGCCGGATTCCCCTAAAAGAGCACTTCCCCACCGTGAATCCCACTGAGTCCACTTCCTGTAACTGCCGGAATCCGCACCGCTTACGCCCGCAAGATTCCCTAACATACAAACACTGACAATTACAAACGCCGCTGTTGTCGCCACTGTCTTCTTCATAACATCACATCCTTTCTTTTACAGTAATT